>JBCBSK010000026.1:0-30296 GCA_039819185.1 Pseudomonadota bacterium
ACTGCTGCCTCCCGTAGGAGTCTGGGCCGTGTCTCAGTCCCAGTGTGGCTGATCATCCTCTCAGACCAGCTATGGATCGTCGCCTTGGTGGGCCTTTACCCCACCAACAAGCTAATCCAACGCGGGCCGATCCTTCGGCGTAATCTTTCCCCCTAGGGGCGTATTCGGTATTAGCTCACGTTTCCATGAGTTATTCCGAACCGAAGGGCACGTTCCCACGCGTTACTCACCCGTCTGCCACTCCCCCGAAGGGGCGTTCGACTTGCATGTATGAGGCCTGCCGCCAGCGTTCGTTCTGAGCCAGGATCAAACTCTCAAGTTGATTGAGATTTTGATTGGCTACTGGTCAACGCGAATTGACAAGGTCATCACACGAAAACATCCAATTCAGGATATCTTCGATGAGTTTCCTTGAAACGTGACCAGACCAAAGTCTCGTCGATCTACAGGAAAGCTTTCGCTCTCCAGAGATCCGCAAGGACTTCGCTGCCCACGTTTCTCTTTCTTTCTATTCAATTGTCAAAAAGCCCGGACCAGCAAATGCCGTTCCGCCTAACCCCGGCAGCAAAAAGGGCCGAAAAGACCTATCTTCGGTCGGGCCGAAGACTTTACCACCAACAGGGTTCAGAAGTAAACACGCTTGCCACAGGGTCCGAACAAGTCGGTGCGGCAAGCGCGTGTTGGGGATATAGGGGCAGCTGCCCTGACCTGTCAACAGTGAGATTCATCAAACTGACATTTTCTGCCCCGAAATCGCAGCTATACGCGCTTTAACGCTCCGCGCAGTGCCGGAAATTCCTCAACAATCACAGTCTCTCAGAGAATGATCCTATGGTTTTTCCGTGTCCTCACCGAGGATCACCTCCCTAGATGGGTTGTGGAAAATCTCGACGTCACAGAAAGCCCACATTCTCACGGCACCGACGATCGTCTACTCGGCAAACTGTCCGACGGTGCGGTCGTGGCGTCCGGAGCCGGATTTGTTGAAAGCGTCAATGCAAAGCGATACACATCATGGTTCGCGGAGTGTTTTTTTGAGCACCGCTTCGGGGGATGATTGGGGCATGATGCCAGAGCTGTGCGGCGATCGCAGCATCACACAACACGTGATGGACCGATAATGGCTCCCATGCGCGTTGACATCGGCACCATGCCGCCGCTTTCCCCCGGCGATGAGCGAACGCCGCCGTCGCGGCGCGCCCAGATTTCTCTGCGCTGGCTTGCCGGAACGGTGCTGACAGGATGTGCCGGCTGTTTTCTGCTCGCCGGCGCGCTGTTCTCCGCTTTCGACCGTGACCTGCATTTCACTGAATCGGACATCGATGGGCTCCTGGCACTCAGTTCGTCCGACCCCTCCGAGCGCAAGAGCGACCGTATAGACGCTGCCGCCGCTCAACCGATCCGGTCAGTGCTGCACGATACGGCGGTGCACCGCGTCGGCGACAAGGAGTTCATTGGCTTCCGGCCCTATGTCAGCATTTCAACACCGCTGGCCCAGCAGATCACCGACTTCGCAAGCGAGATCCCGAGCTTCGATCCAGTAGCGATCTATGCCGCCGCCGGCGCCTGGGAAGTTGACAGGCCAGCTGAGGACGTGCCCGAAACCGAGCGCCAAGAGCGCGTCCGAATCGAGACATCCCCTCTTGCCATCGGGTTCATCGCTTTCGCTGACAGTTCCGACGCAGCCCTTAACGAGGTGGAATCAGAGGTCCGCGATACGCTTGCTTATGCCGCTGCCGGAACACTTGACCCAGCCATCATCGAGGATCTTTTGGCGGGGGGCGATGGTGGCTACGACATCGCAGGCGAGTTGATGATCGGCTCGGCGGATGCCGCAACCGGCGACGTTATCTCCGGTGTTCGCAATTTTGATTTGTCGACCATCGGCGGCGCCGAGGTGCGCCAGGCCATGACAGTGCTCGCAAAGCGCGGCGCGCCGCTCGATGTCGACGGCTCGCGCGTGGTCGAAGTCACGGCCGGACGTGGTGATACATTGATGACAATTCTGACGTCGAACGGCGCAACTCGCGACGAAGCCGCTGAGATCGTACGCGTGCTGGCAGCAGAATATGACGTGGTCAATCTTCAGGAAGGCCAGGCCATGACGCTGTTCATGCGCGCCGAAGAGGATGGCTCAGGCCGCGAGCGCCCGATTCGCGTCAGCCTCAGCGGCGAGGCCGACGAGCTCGCCGCCCCGACCGTCGCCATGGCCACAACCGGAGACTTTATCTCGTTCCAACCAGACTTGTCTGCTCTGGCGCTACGCGCCTCCGTCGACGCAACCGCCACTGCAACCACGGGCGAGACCGGCCAGGCGACGGTGTTCCAGAGCCTTTATGAGACCGCACTCGGTCAAGACATCGACCGGACGATGGTCGATGAGTTGATCGCAATCTTCTCATTCGATCTCGACTTCCAAAACCGGGTCGCCAATGGTGACCGCCTCGATCTGTTCTACTCGCTTCCGGTCGAAAACGAAGGCGAAGCGATCGACGAAGATGCGCCCGCAGTCCTGTTTGCCTCAGTTACGACCCGCGGCGAAACGCACACCTTCTACCGCTTCCGCACGCCAGATGACGGGGCAATTGACTTCTATGACGAGGAAGGGCGCAGCGCGAAGCAGTTTCTGATGCGCAAACCCCTGTCCGGTGGTGTGTTCCGCTCGGGCTTCGGCATGCGCCGCCACCCAATCCTCGGATACCGGCGAATGCACAACGGTGCCGACTGGGCAGCACGCTCCGGCACGCCTATCATGGCTGCTGGCGACGGCGTCGTGACCCATGCCGATTGGAAGTCTGGCTATGGTCGCCACATCGTCATCCGCCACGCCAATGGCTACCAGACGACCTACAGCCATATGTCGGGCTATGCTAGCGGTGTCCGCGAGGGTGTTCGTGTGCGCCTCGGCCAGGTGATCGGCTATGTCGGATCTAGTGGGCTATCGACCGGCGCGCACCTTCACTACGAAGTTTTGGTCAATGGCCGTTTCGTTGATCCGATGCGTATCCGCCTACCGCGCGGCCGCGTGCTTGAAGGCAGGATGCTGGCCGAGTTCGAGCGCGAACGCGCCCGGATCGACGCGCTGATGGCGCGCGCCCGCGAGGCGACACGGGTGGCCCGGGCGGACAACTAGTCCCAGGCCCGAATGCGATCCAGCCATCTCTCGGCCGCCATCTAGACATCACAAATGCACAGGTTAGTCTCACTGTGATCACAGTGAGACCGCGCCGCCATGACCACCCCTCGCCCCGCCTATCGCATGCCGTTTGAAGGTCACCGCCATTCTCAGACCGTAATGTGCTGGCCGCACCGGTCCGATGCCAAGATGTATGGCGATCATCTCGATGCGATGCAGGAAGGCTATGTCGCGGTTGCCGAGGCGATCTCATGTTTCGAGCCGGTGACCATGGTGGCGCATCCCGATCATGCCGACAGCGCCCGCAAGATGCTGGGCAACCGTGCGACCGTCGTGCCGATCCCGATCGACGACTCGTGGGCGCGCGATTCCGGTCCGACCTTCGTTCAGGCGCCGGACGGCCAGATCGCGGGCGTGTCCTGGCGCTTCAACGCCTGGGGTGAAAAGCATGAACCCTGGGACAATGATGACCGGCTGGCAGGCCATCTGCTCGACCATCTCGACATCCCCGTCATCGAGTCCTGGCTGACCATGGAAGGCGGCGGGCTGGCCACAGATGGTGAAGGCACTCTGGTCGTGAGCGAAACCAATGTGCTCAACGGAAATCGCAATCCAGGCGTCAACAAACGCTTGGCCGAAGCCGAACTGAAGGCGTGTCTCGGCATTGACAAGGTGATCTGGCTGCCCGGCGATCCGATGGATACCGAAACCGATGGCCACATCGATGGCATGGTCGCCTTCGTGAAGCCTGGTGTTGTATTGTTTGAGTCAAATCCAGACATGACCCAGCCACACGCACGGATCCTGGCGGAAAACCGAAAGGTGCTTGAAGCGGAAACCGACGCGGCGGGCCGCAAGCTCAAGATCATCGACCTACCGGAAGCGGTTGGCGCGGCGGGTCTCGACATCGCCGGCGACTCTGACTTCGCCGATGTGATGTGCCGCTCCTACATAAACTTCTATCTGACCAATGGCGGTGTGGTTATGCCTGGATACGGCATCCCCGCAGACGCGGTGGCCCGTGACATCGTCGCGAAGGCCTATCCCGACCGCGAGGTGGTCCAAATCGATGTGCGGACGATCGCGCCGTTCGGCGGAGCGGTGCATTGCATCACCCAGAATGTACCGGCGTAGGACCAATACCGTTTTGAGCGTATGTGCACTGTGTATCGTATGGAAACGACATTGGAGCGCATCATGGCAGGACCGCTTGTCTGCATCATGCTGATCTTCGCTTTGTCGTTTCCCGGCGCGGGGTTTTTGCGCCGGTTTTTGGGTCTGACGCCACTACCAGCACTGGCTGGGGCTGTTATCGTCCTTGTGCCGTTGCTTGCGGGACTATCTGCTCTGGTCGAGACGCGGGGCGCCATGCCCGATCAACGGACATTGCTTGCATCGCTTGTCGTGTTCGGTGCTGGCGGTTTGATTACGCTCTTGGTACGTGGTCTCAGCATCCGGTCCCAATCCTGACTGTTTGGACGGTTCTGTTAGGAACCGTCCAGGAATGCGCGGGAGAGTCTGGTTCAGGCTGCCTTCGTGCCGAGTGTCATGTCCGTCGCGATCTCGAGCCTTCCATCGCGCTCGATGACCACGACCTTGTCGCCATCCTTCACCTTGCCTTCGAGGATCAATTCGGCGAGCGGGTCCTGAACGCTCTTTTGGATCACACGCTTCAGAGGCCGTGCCCCATAGGCCGGGTCGTAGCCCTTGTTGCCGAGCCATTCGCGTGCTTCCGGAGACAGGTCGAGAACGATCTTGCGGTCTTCGAGCAGACGTTCGAGCCGCGCCATCTGGATATCGACGATCGCTGTCATCTGCTCACGCATCAGACGATGGAACAGGATGATCTCGTCGACCCGGTTCAAGAACTCCGGCCGGAAGTGGCTCCGCACCACGGTCATGACCTCGTCGCGGACCGCATCCGAATCCTCGCCGTCCGGCTGGTTGACGAGGAATTCAGCGCCGAGATTCGACGTCATGATGATCAGTGTGTTGCGGAAATCGACCGTCCGGCCCTGACCATCGGTCAAGCGGCCATCATCAAGAACCTGCAACAGAACGTTGAACACGTCCTGATGCGCCTTCTCGATCTCATCAAACAACACGACCTGATACGGCCTGCGGCGCACCGCTTCGGTCAGCGCGCCCCCTTCCTCATAGCCGACATAGCCCGGCGGCGCGCCGATCAGGCGGGCAACCGAGTGCTTTTCCATGAACTCGCTCATATCGATACGAATGAGCGCGGTCTCATCATCGAACAGGAACGATGCGAGCGCCTTTGTGAGTTCCGTCTTGCCGACACCGGTGGGGCCCAGGAACATGAACGAGCCGATCGGCCGGTTCGGATCCTGAAGGCCCGCGCGCGCGCGCCTGACCGCCGTCGACACGGCCTCGACCGCTTCGGTCTGGCCGATGACGCGTTTCGACAGGGCCTCTTCCATGCGCAACAGCTTGTCACGCTCGCCTTCGAGCATTTTGTCGACAGGAATGCCGGTCCAGCGCGACACGACGTGGGCGATGTGGTCTGGCGTCACCATTTCGTCGACCATGTCGCCGGCCTCCCCGGCCGCTTCCAGGTCTTCGAGCTCGGCTTCGAGCTTGGGCAGGATCGAATAGGTCAGTTCACCGGCCCGCGTGTAGTCGCCGGACCGCTGGGCGTTCATCAGATCGTTGCGCGCCTGATCAAGCTCTTCCTTGATCTTCTGGGCGCGACCAAGCTTGTCCTTCTCGCCCTGCCAGCGCGCAGTCAGCTCCGCCGACTCCTGTTCCAGATCGGCGAGTTCTTGTTCGAGCTTTTCAAGCCGGTCCTTCGACGCCTGATCGGTTTCCTTCTTGAGTGCTTCTTGCTCGATGCGAAGCCGGATAATTTCCCGGTCGATCGAATCGAGATCTTCAGGCTTGGAATCGACCTGCATGCGGAGCCGCGACGAGGCCTCATCCATCAGGTCGATCGCCTTGTCGGGCAGAAAACGATCGGTGATGTAGCGGTTTGAGAGAGTGGCAGCGGAGACGATTGCACTGTCGCCGATCCGCACACCGTGATGGAGCTCGTATTTCTCCTTCAACCCGCGCAGGATCGAGATCGTGTCCTCGACCGTTGGTTCTTCAACGAAGACCGGCTGGAATCTGCGCGCAAGGGCTGCGTCTTTTTCGACATGTTTGCGATACTCATCGAGCGTCGTCGCGCCAATGCAGTGGAGTTCGCCCCGCGCCAGAGCCGGCTTGAGCAGGTTCGACGCATCCATCGCACCTTCAGCTTTGCCGGCGCCAACGAGCGTATGCATCTCGTCGATGAAGAGCACGATCCCGCCGGCGGCCACCTCGATCTCTTCCAAAACCGCCTTCAGACGTTCCTCAAACTCACCGCGATATTTCGCACCGGCAATCAGCGCGCCCATGTCGAGCGCCAAAAGCCGTTTGTCCTTGAGACTTTCCGGCACATCGCCATCGACGATGCGAAGTGCCAGGCCTTCAGCGATCGCCGTTTTGCCAACGCCAGGCTCGCCGATCAGGACCGGATTGTTCTTGGTGCGCCGGCTCAAAACCTGGATCGTGCGACGGATCTCATCGTCGCGGCCAATCACGGGGTCGAGCTTGCCCTCTTCGGCGGCCTCGGTCAGGTCGCGGGCATAGCGCTTCAGCGCGTCATAGGCGTTTTCCGCCGAGGCCGAGCCGGCCGTGCGGCCCTTGCGCAGATCGTTGATCGCTGTGTTGAGTGCTTGCGGCGTGATACCGGCATTGGCGAGGATCGTGGCGCTGTCTGCGCCCTTTTCAACCGACAGCGCCTGCAACAGGCGTTCAACCGCGACGAACTGGTCACCGGCTTTCTCTGCGGCCTTTTCGGCGGTGTCGAAGACGCGCGCCGTCTCGGGTGCGAGATAGAGCTGGCCCGCGCCGGCTCCTTCCACCTTGGGCATCTTGGAGATCGCAAGGTCAACGGCCTGCAGCGCATCCTGGGGGCGGCCGCCGGCAGCTTCTATCAGCCGCGCCGCCAGCCCCTCACTGTCGTCCAAGAGTATTTTTAGAATGTGCTCCGGCGTGAATCGCTGGTGGCCCTCGCGCAACGCCAAAGACTGCGCCGACTGGATGAAGCCGCGCGCTCGTTCGGTATACTTCTCAATCTGCATCTCTCACCCTTTCGCCCACGGCCCCCGCCCGAGGTAACCCCCATATGGCGCGTTGGCCCTGTCGATACATCTTGTTGTCATGATCCCCGACTGCGCGGCGGATCGCCTCCTATATGGTGTTGCGGTGGCGCAACACCAGCCCCCAACCGGGCTGCATCGCCGGCTTGACAGAACACACCTTGCCAGACCATCCAAACTAGAGCTTGTGGGGCGTGCACTTTCGTCGATCGGCTCGTATAAGGCCGTAACAGCATGGTTTGAGACGTAGGAGACCCGTTCGTGTTCGGTGCGTTTGGAATGCCGGCCCTGCTTGCCCTGGCCGCCATTCTCTGCATTGCCGGGGACCTGGCGGGCTTCGCCGGCACGGTGCAGCTCATTTCGCTCGTTACGCTGTTTCTCGGCGTCGGCTTCTGGAGTCTGTTACAGACCGCCGCGATGCGCCAGGTCGCGGCCGAGAGCTTTCCGCATCTCATCGAAAACGGCATGCTCGGCCCGTTCCTCGCCTTCATGGTTCTGGTCGCCGGCCTGTCCTTTGCCTTCGCGGTTGCTTCCGAGAACCTTGAAAACGAAGGCGGTATCATTCGGATCGCACTTCAGGGGGAGTCACTCAATCGCGCCGCAGGCCCCGACGGCGATACACTAGATACCAATCCAGTAACCACAGTGCGCATTGAACCACCACCGGTCTCGGTCACCGAAGAGGTGGCTGATGCACAGGTCGAAACGGCGCGCTTGCCCGACGACCCGACACCTGCCGGCCCGCTTGTGATTGACGAAATCGTCGCCGTCTCAGAGCGCCAGATCCGACCGGTGGTCGCGAATGGTGGCTCCAGTGGCTTCGACAACATTCAGCTCTATGTCGCCGCTGTACGCGCCGGCGAGGAGGTGGTTCTCCTTAACCTGAGCGGCGAAACCCTGTTGCCGGGAACGGTTCTGACCCCACTGGTCCTGATCGAGGACATCGGTGACGGTTATCTCGTCTGCACGGTGGGCCGCAACATGATGACCGACGCTTGGGTCCGTACGGTGCGCCGCTTCGGCCCGATCGCAGCCACTGTGAACGACAGGCTGGCGGCCGATGGACCGGGTGTCACCGAAGACGTCGCAGTCGAGTCGGTCTGCGGGTAAGCCGGATGAAGCAGGAGGGCTTATCCGACCGTATCACCGTGACCAGCCTCATGCGCTATCCGGTCAAGGGCTTTACCGGTGAAACACTCGACAGCGTACGTCTCGAAACCGACGGCATCATGCCATTCGACCGGGCCTATGCGATCGAGAACGGCCCGTCGGGCTTCGCGACCGATGCACCAAGGACACTCCCCAAGGTCAAGTTCCTGTGCCTGATGCGCAATCCCGACCTTGCAGCACTCACGACCCGTTTCGACGCGGAGACGGAACGCTTCACGGTGCGGACTCCGGACGGCAGGGAGATCAGCGGAACACTGGCGCAGGATGGCGATGCCACGGAGTTGCTCACCTTCCTCGCCGACCATGTGGGGGACAAGCTACGCGGCCCGCTCAATGTCCTGTCAGCTCAGGGGCACAGCTTTTCGGATGTTGCGCTGCGCTGTGTCCACATCGTCAATCTGGCAAGCGTGCGCGATCTGGAACAGCGGCTGGGCCGCCCCATCGATCCGCTGCGTTTCCGGCCGAATATCTTGATAGACGGGCTTGCTGCCTGGCTCGAACTCGACTGTGTTGGAGATGGCTTTCTGGCCCCATCCGGTCTCAAGTTGGAGATCGTCGAGCGCACCGAGCGCTGTGCCGCCACCCGCGCCAATCCCAACACCGGCGATCGTGACATTGACATCCCGCGCGAGTTGATGCGGCTGTTCGGCCATGACGATTTCGGCGTCTACGCCACGGTCAGCGCACCAGGTACACTTGCGGTCGGACACACACTCCGTCTCGATCAGGCGCCGGCATCCAACAACTCAACCCGACTGCCTTTTTAGCTGTCTTGAGCAGGCGGTATTGACGATCAGGCCGGCTCGTCAATCTCGGGCTGGGGCTGATCGGCCGGATAAACTGTCGCGCCACCAGTGCTGACCGGTGAGGTGTCCGCAATGGCAGGGACCTCGGCTTCGGGGGTGGGTTTGCGCCGACGCCGACGCGGAGCAGGACGGCTGTTTCCATTGGCGGCAACATCCTCCGTCGGGGGTGCCTCGACAGTCGTTTCCGCCGCCTCGCCGTTACTCGTCGCCTCGGCCTGAGCATCATTGCTCTGAACCTCGGCTCCCTCGTCGCGAGCCTCGTCCCGAGCGTCATCGCGCCCATCGGTGCGCTCGGGTTGCTGTGCCTGAGACTGAGCCTGAGCCGCTGCAATGATGCGGTTGTAATGTTCGGCATGTTGGAGATAGTTCTCCGCGGTGACCGTATCGCCTGAGGCCAACGCATCCCTGGCAAGCTGGCCGTATTTCTCAGCGATATGGGCTGCGTTGCCGCGGATTTTCACGTCCGGCCCATTGCTCTCATAGGATTTGGTGAGCGGATTGGGCCCTTTGCGGCTGCGGCTTCTGGAACGTCTGCCGGACTGCATTCTCATCTGGGTCTCTTTGGTTGCTCTCTTGATTGATTACCCCGAGGGGATGACGCCATGCCATAACGCCGCATCACGACACACCGAACGACGGGTGTCAGAAGGTCGTACAGGCCATGTACAATCGATTGGCGCGTCTTGTCGTATCGGCCCTCACGGCCGACTCTCTCCCCCCAAGCATCGCCGCAGACATCGCGTCCGCATGGACACTCCATGCGCGCTGCCAAGCGAAGCACTGAATGCGATCAGCGACCGGTGCTGGACCCGAACTGGTCCAATGCCTGCATGTCCGACCCTGTCCGACATGCTGTGGTCGCGATCCCGTCCGCGCAATCGATTTCCACATCATATGGCCGGCTCACGGCCATTGGCGATCAACACTGCGCGGTCTGGTTAAGAGTCTCGATCTATCGTTCGCTTCGGCGAACACGAGCGTTCTAGGGCTGACGTTATCCGTTCCGGCCAATCTGTCAAAGTCTTTTTTTCATCGCACCTTGTCTGATGACAAGCGCGTTCGCGCGAACATCACGACACGTTCGATACCGGCGAGATCATGCGTCAGCAGCTGACGTTCAAACCCGGCCTCGGTTGCCAAAGCAGTCACATCCTCTGTCATGCCCCGGCCAATCTCCAGCACGATACACGGCGATACAGGTCGCGCGGTCAAGCCGGCAAAGATCGCACGATAGGCATCGAGCCCATCCGCCCCGCCATCGAGCGCACGTGCCGGATCATGGAGCCGCACCTCCGGTGCAAGTTCGTCCAAGTCGCTGCGCCGAATATAGGGCGGATTGGAAACCACTAGGTCGAAAGGCCCCGCCAACGCCGCAAGCCAGTTCGACACGACCGGACGGAACCGATCCGCGACACCTGCAACGACCGCGTTTTGCCAGGCAAAGGACAACGCATCCTGCGAGATGTCGCTCGCAATGCACAGCGCGTTCGGCAGTTCCGACAAAAGCGCCAGCGCGATTGCCCCGGAGCCCGAGCCGAGATCGGCGATTCGTAACGGCCGAGTGCCAAGCCCCTGCATCGACAGATGTTGAAGCACCGTCTCGACCAAGATCTCGGTGTCCGGTCGGGGCACCAGCGTATCTGGTCCCAGCGTGAGGTCGAGCGTCCAAAAGCCGCGCTTGCCGATCAGCCGAGCGACAGGTTCACCAGAGAGCCTGCGCAAAACGAGATCCGTAAAGCGCTCCGCATCGGCAGTGCTCAGCACATCACCTGAACAGGCTAGAAGACCTGCGTGGTCCGTATCCAGAACATGCTGCAGCAACAGTCGCGCATCGAGCCGCGGTGTGGCGACACTGGCATCCGCCAGCCGACCGGTTCCGAGTCGCAGCATATGCTCAATGGTCTGGCCGTCAGAGCCGCAACCAGCCATCGGCTGGCCCGGCCGGTCACCCAAGGCCGTCGGCAGCGGCCAGCCGGCGCGCCTGGTCTTCGGCAACAAGCGCCTCGGTCACGTCGCCAAGTGCTTCACCTGCCAGAATCCGGTCGAGCTTATAGAGCGTCAGATTGATCCGGTGATCGGTGACGCGCCCTTGCGGAAAATTGTAGGTGCGTATGCGCTCGGACCGATCGCCCGAACCGACGAGCCCTTTGCGCGCTTCGGCACGGGCCGTCTCGCTTTCGGTGCGGGCTATATCGAACAGTTTCGCGCGCAGAAGCTTAAGCGCCTTGGCCTTGTTCTTATGCTGAGACCGTTCGTCTTGCTGGCTGACCACAATGCCCGTTGGCAGGTGTGTGATGCGCACGGCGCTGTCGGTCGTGTTGACGTGCTGGCCACCGGCGCCGGACGCCCGGAAGACATCGATCCTGAGATCCTTGTCCTCGATCTCGACATCGACCTCCTCGGCTTCGGGCAGGACGGCGACGGTGGCAGCCGAGGTATGGATACGTCCGCCGGATTCGGTTTCCGGCACGCGCTGTACACGGTGGGCACCAGATTCGAATTTCAGCTTGGCATAAACTCCGGTTCCCGTGACTTCCGCAACAAGTTCACGATAGCCGCCGAGATCGGACGCGCTTTCGGAGATCACAGCCACTTTCCAGCCTTCAAGCTCGGCGAAACGCTGATACATGCGAAACAGATCGCCAGCAAACAGCGCTGCTTCATCGCCGCCGGTGCCGGCGCGGATCTCGAGGATCGCACCCTTCTGGTCGGCGGCATCACGCGGCAAAAGCAAGAGGCGTAAATCCTGCTGCAGTGCCTCGACCCGGGCGTCGAGGTCGGCAAACTCCGTCTCCGCGAGGTCGCGCATCTCCGGATCGGTCTCCGGGTCGTCGAGCAGGGCCTTGAGATCATTCCGCTCCGCCTCGGCATCGAGACGGGCCTGATAGGTGGTCACGACCGGCTCGATCTCAGAGCGCTCGCGGGCTAGTGCGACAATCGTCTCGGACTGGGTTTCCTGCGCCATCTGAGCATCAATCGCCTTCAGACGTTCGGCTAGGGTTTCTAGGTTTTGTTCAACGGACATGATGGAACGGGGTCATGGGCGCTTCGCGTGGTTGGGCTCTTGTTGTCGGAGGTCTTGCGGGCGGGCGCTACAACGGGATGTCGTGGCGCTTGGCAAAAGCCGCAAGCCGCGCCCGGATATCTGTAGCACCGTCGTCCAACCACTCATCCATTTCCCGGCTCAGGGCGCCGACGTCAAGAGCCAGCAACATGCTCTTGACCGGGCCAATGGCCGAGGGCGCCATCGACACGGCGCGATACCCAAGGCCGAGAAGCGCCATGGCCTCGAGCGGCCGGCCCGCCAATTCGCCGCACAAGGTCACCGATTTACCGTGACGATCGCCGGCATCGGTGATTGATTTGAGGGCGCGCAGGACCGATGCGCTCATCGTGTCGAAACGATCCGCGACTCGGGTGTTGGTACGATCGAGCGCGAACATAAACTGCAAGAGATCATTAGACCCGACGGAAACAAAATCCGCTTCGGTTACAAGCGTGTCGAGCTGGAACAGCAGGTTCGGCACTTCGATCATAGCGCCAGTCCGGATGCTTCGAGGCGGCTCTCTGCCGCGTGCGATCGCACGTTCGCGCTCGTCCTCAATAATCTTCCGCGCGCTCCGAAACTCGGACATGTCGGTGATCATTGGAAACATGATCCTGAGATCAGCACCCGCAGCCGCCCGGATCAATGCCCGCGTCTGGGTCTTCAAGAGCCCCGGCCTGTCGAGCGCAAGCCGGATCGCCCTGAGACCCATCGCCGGATTGTCCTCCTGATGCAGCCTGAGATAGGGCAGCACCTTGTCGCCCCCGACATCGAGCGTACGGAAGGTGACCGGATGGTCCCCCAGCGCATCGAGAATCTGGGCATAAAGCTTTGACTGCTCGCCGGTCTTGGGCAGCTTGGCCGACACCATGAACTGCAACTCGGTGCGGAACAGGCCAATTCCGTCGGCGCCAGCTTCCTGAATGCTTGGCAGATCGATCAAGAGCCCGGCATTGAGCAAAAGACTGATCGGCACGCCGTCCTTGGTTATGGCAGGCGTGTCACGCAATTCGGCATAGCGTGCCTGTCGCGTGGCCCGGAGCCGGACCTTGTCGGCATAGGCCTTCTCGACGTCCGAGGTCGGCCTGAGGTGAACATCACCCGACAGTCCATCGACGATCAACGGATTGCCGGGCCGGACCATATCCAGAATGCCCGGCACCTGGCCAACTGCAGGGATGCCCAACGCCCGCGCCACGATCGTGACATGGCTCGACGGCGTACCCTCTTCCAGCACCAAGCCGCGCAAGCGGCTGCGATCATAGTCAAGGAGTTCGGCTGGTCCCATGGACCGCGCGATCAGGATGATGTCGCGGCCGTCTTCCAATTCGAGGGTCGGACCGGTCCAGCCGACAAGCTCACGCAGCAGTCGGTTGGCCAGATCGTCGAGGTCATGCAACCGCTCACGCAGGTAAGGATCGGTCTGGCGCAGCATGCGTGCGCGGGTGTCGTTCTGAACGCGTTCGACCGCAGCTTCAGCGGTGAGCCCCGAGCGGATCGCCTCGCGGATGCGGCGTGCCCAACCCTGATCATGGGCGAACATACGATAACTCTCGAGCACTTCACGATGCTCGCCGACAAGCTGTAACTCGTCTGCTTCGATCAGCGAATCAAGCGACGCCCGCAGCTTGCCGAGCCCTTCTTCGAGACGCTCAAGCTCGACCTCCGGATCTTCAGCAATCAGCAGCGAGATGACAACGCGCGGTTCATGCAGAACCGCATGTCCGAGCCCGAGCCCTTCGCTAAGGATGAAGCCCTTGGCCTGGAACGGCCGCTGCAGCGCCAGCATACTGCTGGTTTGGGCCGTACCTTCGAGTTCGTCCGAAGCAATGATTTCGGCCAGGAGCATACTGACCGTCTCGAGCGCTTCGAGTTCCTCATCCTCATAGACCCGGCGCGTGCGGTTCTGGATAACAACCACGCCGAGCGTCTGCCCGCCGCGCAGGACCGGCACGCCAAGGAAGGAATTGTAGATCTCCTCACCCGTCTCGGGCTTGTAGGCAAAGCTCGGATGGTGCTGCGCGTCGGCCAGCCTGAGCGGCTTGGCTTCCTGGCCGATGAGACCAACAAGCCCCTCGCCCAGTCTGAGCGTGGTTTTATGGACGGCCTCGCGCTTAAGACCTTCCGTCGCATAGAGTTCAAGCAGGCCGTCCCCGGTTAGGACATAGATCGAGCACACCTCGGCGACGAGATTGGCCGCCACGATGGTCGTGATCTGGTCCAGTCGCTCCTGGGGGCTGATCTCATCGGCCATAAGCCCCCTGAGACGCCGGAGCATCAGGCGCGGGCCGCCGCCACTACCGCGCATCGCGTGTGCTCCCTGCACCATGCCCCGACCGACCCAAGTCGAATCGAGTCGGGATAACGGGCTTATGCCTGGTCGAGTCCGTATAGCGAATGCAGCGTTCTGACCGCAAGCTCGGTGAACGCCGCATCGATCAGCACCGAGATCTTAATCTCAGACGTCGTAATGGCACGAATGTTGATCCCGCGTTCGGCCAAAGCCTTAAATGCCGCCGATGCAACGCCCGCATGGCTGCGCATGCCGATGCCGATCACAGAGACCTTAACAACATCAGTCGCGCTTTCGAGCTTGGCGAATATGATTGCGCCGCGCTGTCCTTCGAGCACTTCGAGTGCACGCGCGCATTCGCTCTCCGGTACCGTGAACGTTATGTCGGTATGGGCACCGTCTTCCGAGACGTTCTGGACGATCATGTCGACATTGATCGCGGCATCGGCCAGCGGACCGAACACGGTCGCCGCAACGCCAGGCTTGTCCTCAACACGACGCAGGGTGATCTGCGCTTCGTCGCGCGAATAGGCGATGCCGGTGACAACATTCTTTTCCACGATTTCATCCTCATCACAGATCAGCGTGCCGATCGCCCGGTTGCCGCCTGTCGCGGCAGCATCGGGATCGTCGAAGGACGAGCGCACGAAAGTCCTCACACCATGCACCATGGCAAGTTCCACGGAGCGCACTTGCAACACCTTGGCGCCGAGGGAAGCCATTTCGAGCATCTCCTCATGGGCGATTCGATCAAGCCTGCGGGCTTTGGGAACGATCCTGGGGTCGGTCGTGTAGACCCCATCGACATCCGTGTAGATGTCGCAGCGGTCCGCCCCAATCGCGGCTGCAAGTGCCACGGCACTGGTGTCCGAGCCGCCGCGGCCAAGCGTCGATACACGATTTTGCGGCGTGATGCCTTGGAAACCTGCGACGACCGCCACCTGCCCCTGCTCGAGGCGCTCGGTCAGTGTGCTTGCATCAATGTCGGCGATGCGGGCCGCGCCATGAGTCTCGTTGGTGGTGACCGGAATCTGCCAGCCGAGCCAGGAGCGCGCTGTTACGCCGATGCTCTGCAAGACGATCGACAACAGCCCAGCCGTGACCTGTTCGCCGGACGCAACGACCACATCATACTCCCGTGCGTCATGCATTAGGGCTGCGTCACGCGTCCAGGCGACGAGTTGATTTGTCGTTCCGGCCATGGCCGATACCACGACCGCAACCTGATGGCCGGCATCGACCTCGCGTTTCACATGCCGCGCGACATTGCGGATGCGATCGAGATCGGCGACGGACGTTCCGCCGAATTTCAACACGAGCCTGGACATGATGTCGCTATCTTGCCGGCGCCGGCCGCTGGTATGATCTTGCCCAACGCCGGATCGTAAACTGGACTATAGGAAGGGTGTGCGCCTGTTGCGCGGCGAAGCTTGCCCGTCCGGTGAAGGCCCGCCTATAGCTGAGTGTCGCCGGTCCTGACAACCGCACCAAGCATTCTGTCTACACGGCGCGGCAGCCAATGCGGGAGAGACGACAGATGACCGAGACCCTTGAACGTTCCACGGTCGATCCGTCCGAGGTCGAGAAATTCACCCGCCTGGCCCAAGAATGGTGGAATCCGGCCGGCAAATTCAAGACGCTACACAAGTTCAATCCGGTGCGGCTGAAGTTCATCCGTGACCATGCAGCCGCCCATTTCGGGCGCGACCCGCGTGATGCGCGCTGTCTCGAAGGCTTGAGCTTGCTTGATATCGGCTGCGGTGGTGGGCTTTTGTGCGAGCCCATGGCGCGCCTCGGCGCAAACGTCACCGGCGCCGACCCTACGCGGACCAACATCGAAGTTGCCAAGATTCATGCCGAGCAATCCGGTCTCGACATCACCTATCGCGCTGACACGGCCGAAGCGCTGGAGGCCGAAGGCGCACACTTCGACATTCTGCTCAACATGGAGGTCGTCGAACATGTCGCCGATGTGGCGCTGTTCCTCGATGCCTGCGCGAAAATGGTGACGCCAGGTGGCATCATGTTCGTTGCAACGCTGAACCGCACCGCGAAATCCTTCGCGCTCGCCATTGTCGGTGCGGAATATATTCTTGGCTGGATACCGCGCGGCACCCATGAGTGGAACCGGTTCCTCAAGCCCGAAGAAATCAACGCCCACCTCGACCGCAACGGGATGACACTCGGCGACCAGACGGGCGTGTTCTACAATGTGCTCGCCGATGAATGGCGTCTGAGCCGTGATATGGACGTCAACTATATGCTCTATGCGACCCGGCCGGGTGAGGCGTCGAGCTGATCAATCCTTCTGGTTAGCCAACGCCGCGAGGCAGACGAGCTCAAATGCGATCACCATCGCGACCTGCGCGGTGATGTTGTTGGGATTGTCCTTGGTCGGCATCAGGCAAACGATGTCGCCGCCAATGACATTGAGACCCGCAAGCCCATGCAAAAGCCGCGTCGCCTCGCGCATCGTCATACCGGTGAATCCGGGCTCGATGTTGGACACACCCGGCGCGACGGACGGGTCGAGCACGTCAAGATCGAAGGTGACATAGACCGGGCTGTCTCCGACCCGGTCCCGGATCCGCTCGATCGTCGCCGGTATACCCATGTCCTCGAACGCGGCCATGGTGACGACGTCGTAGCCAAGCGCCCGGCTCGATCCGCCGACACCACCTGCGTGGATTGTCCCCGAGGGATGGCCGCGCATGCCGATCTGGATCGACCGGGTCGGATCGATATGGTTTTCCTCAACCGTATAGGCCGCCCAATGCGCCGCCGACCGTTTAGCACCCAACCAATGGGGCATGTTGTCATAGGAATCGGTGTGGGCGTCGAAATGGACAAGCGCTGCCTTGCGCCCACCGCTGAGCCTAGCCTCGGCACCAGCAAAGGCCTTCAGGATCGGCCCGGTGATTGAATGGTCGCCGCCTACCACGACCGCCCGTGTGCCGGCTTGGTCGAGCCGCTTGAAGTAACCCTCGATGTCACGGACGCAGGCCTCGTTGTTCATCGCCTCAGGCAGCGGCACATCACCAAGATCATGCACGCGCGCCATGTCCCACGGCGTAATCCCATGGATCGCATGCGACCGGCGATAAAGCCCCGAGACATGGCGAACGATGCGGGGTCCAAGATGCTGGTCGCGCTCGGTCGAGCCATTGCCGGAACTGTGCGGCACGCCGACAAGCGCGATGTCACATGCGCCGGGATCTTCGTTCCACGGACAGCGGAAAAAGGTCGGAATGCCCCACCAATACCAGGACGACATTTCGTCCTTCTTGCGCTGAAACTCGGCCTCGTCCATCGCCCCTCTCCAGACTTGTCAGCTCTGGAAAGTAGGTCTTTCGGCGGGCGTGAAAACCTTAGGGGTGGTCCGGAGGTGTGGGGTCAGTTCCGGTCTTCGGGCAAGATCGGCAGCGGCATCACGGCGATACCTTCCTCAAGCAGTTCCTCGGCATCTTCGAGACTTGCTTCCCCATAAATGCCGCGCTCTTCCGCTTCACCATAGTGCATCTTGCGGGCTTCTTCCGGGAATTGGTCGCCAACATCCTCGGCCGTCGCGATCACCTTGTCGCGGATCTCACGCATCTTGTGGACGAGTTCTTGGACGCGCGAGTCTTGCGCCAGTGCCATGACGCGTTCGGGGGTCGGGGCCGGCGGCATCGGAGCAGCAACTGGCGTCGGCAGCGATGGCGCTGCGGTCGGAGCGTCTGTCTGAGGCGTGGCCTGAGTGCTGTCGTCTATGCCGCGCGCCTCCTTCGCCCGCGCGGTCGAGACCGCTGGCGCCATCAGCGCCTTGGCGACGCTCGTGTCACCACAGGTGGGGCAACTCACCAAACCATCGGCGAGCTGACGGTCGAAGGCAGAGATCGAGCGGAACCAACCATCGAAACGATGGCCCTCAGAACAGATGAGATCATAGCGAATCACGAGGCGGCGCGCTCCTCGGACTGAGCGACGACCGGCGGATCAAAGTGCCGGCTGTTGGCGAGCGAGGGCACCTGACCACGCACCTTGGCGATGAGATCGAGATCGATCTCGGCGGTGATGACGCCAGGCTCAGTGCCGGCCTCGGCAAGCACCCGGCCCCACGGATCAAGGATCAGGCTGTGGCCATAGGTCTCGCGGCCGTCCTCGTGTTTGCCGCCTTGCGCCGCCGAGATCACGAAACATCCCGTCTCAATGGCGCGTGCCCGCTGCAGGACATGCCAGTGGGCTTCGCCGGTCTGGCGCGTGAAAGCTGCCGGAATCGCCAAGATCTCCGCTCCGGCCTCAGCAAGCGTCCGATAGAGATGAGGAAAGCGGATGTCATAACAAATCGACAGTCCAAGCCGCGTCCACGGAACATCGACAGACACGGCCTTGTCGCCGGGTTTGTAGATCGCGGACTCGCGATAGCTCTCGCCGCCCGGGAGATCGACGTCGAACATATGGATCTTGTCATAGCGTGCGGCGATCACCCCATCGGGCGCGATCAGGAAGGCGCGATTGGCAGCTTGCTCCGGGCCGACCCGGATCGCCAGCGAGCCAATATGGAGCCAGATGCCAAGCTCGACTGCGAGCGCGCGAAACGCCTGCAACGCCAAATCGCTCTGCTCAACATGAAGCTTCGGGATCAGCCGAGACCGGCCACGCTCCATCAGCGCGGTCATCTCCGGCGTTTGCACATAGTGGGCGCCACGCCGATGCGCCTCGCGGATCAGATTGGAGGCGTCCGATACGTTCGAGGCAACCTCCCGGCCCGACCGCAATTGCACACAGGCTGCGATGAAGCGGCGATCCGTCATGCGCTGGTAATGCTCTCGGCTTCGAGAAGTGCATCAAGCTTGCCGGCGGCTTCCAGCGCATACAGCTCGTCGCAACCACCGACATGCTGCTCGCCGACGAAGATCTGCGGCACGGTCCGCCCGCCCTTGGCGCGCTGGATCATCGCCTGCTTTTCGGCCCGATTGAACGTCACATCGATCTCGTTGAACGTCACACCTTTGCTACGCAAAAGCGACTTGGCACGGGTGCAGAACGGGCACAGCGCACCAACATAAATATCGACATTTGCCATTCGACCCTCCAGCCCAGATCGTCGGCCGACCTACATGTAAGCGCCGTTATATGGGCTCAATTGCCTCGCCAACAACCCTGGTGAAGACCAGGATATCAACGGCCGACGCCCCGGCCCGCTGCAAGCTCTTGGCGGCAGCGTCCACAGTCGCGCCCGTAGTCAGCACATCATCTATCAACAGCACATGCTGGCCAGATACCTTCGCGATCATCTCGTCGGGTACCACGAAGGCACTGCGCACATTGGCCTGACGCTGTTTCGCCGTCAGCCCGACCTGCTGGCGCGTTGAGCGTTTGCGCAGCAGGATCTCCGGCGCGTATCGAATATCAGTATGTCGGGCCAGCACACGCGCAAGTTCCGCCGATTGATTGAACCGGCGGCCCAGCATACGGCGCCAATGCAGCGGCACCGGAACAATCAGATCAGCATCCGCAATCAGTTCCGCGCCGGCGCGCTGCATCAACCGCGCCATCAGCCGGGTTGTTTCCAACCGGTCGCCATATTTTAGGCTATGCACGATCTCACGGGCCAGGCCGTCATGCCGTGCCACAGCGCGGGCGCGATCGAAGACGGGCGGTTTAGACACTGCAAGCGTGCTGTCGACTCGTCCACCAGGATCATGGGCAAACGGCGTGCCAAGGCGATCGCAAATCGGGGGTTCTATGAAACTGATTTCCGACCAGCAGGTACCGCAAATGCCATGTGCCCTGTCGACAGGCACACGACACCCGGCACAGAGTGGCGGCAAGATCGCGTCCACGAGCCCGGTCCCGATCAAACGCGCATAGCCGCTCGCCTTTCCAAGCAGACCACGGAGCCGCGCCCTGCTCTCGCCGACAGATCCATAACGGGTTGCCTCATCCAACGGCGCATCAGGCATCGCATCGTCGACGGCGGAAGGTTCAGCATCCATCACCCAGGTCATCATTTGACGGTAGCGACCCATGCTGCGTTTGCCAATCGTGGCACAGTGCGCATATCCGTTGGGCGACGAAACGCGAAACACGATTGCCGATCGAGCCCGACAGCCAATGACTGACCCTGCGGATCAAGCATCACATGCAGTGTTCGACACGCGTCTGATACGCGCGCATCTGGATCGAGCCACCGCCACGGGGCGGGGCGAAGCAGACTATCTCCTCGCAGCAGCCAGCGAGGAACTGGCCGACCGTCTCGACCTGATTTTAAGGCAGTTCGAACTTGGCGTTGATGTAACTGCTGTCACCACACATGGCGCACAGGCGCTTGCCGCAAGCGGTAAAGTATCGGGCACCCTATGTCTTGCACCAACATCCCGTATCGCCGGCAGTTTGGTATCACATGCCTCTTCATCCACGCGGATTGCAGCCGCCGACCCGGAAACTCTCCCCTTAGCGTCTGAGACCTGCGATCTTGCAGTCTCGCTACTCGGGTTGACGCTGGTCAACGATCTACCCGGAGCGCTCGTTCAAGTGCGCCGCGCCTTGCGGCCCGACGGCCTGTTTCTCGCAGCCCTGCTCGGAGGCAACACACTATCTGAACTGCGTGAGGTTCTGCTCACCGCCGAAGCAGAGGGTGTGGGGGGCGTCAGCCCGCGCATTGCTCCCTTCGCCGATCTGCGCGACATGGGCGCGCTCCTGCAACGGGCGGGCTTTGCGCTGCCGGTGACCGACGTTCAAACGCTGACGGTGCGGTATGGCTCACCGCTGACCTTGCTTCAGGATCTGCGCAGTATGGGAGCGACCAACCCGCTCCTTGCGCGATCTCGGACACCGCTCCGCCGCGACGTCCTTATGCGCGCCATGGCGCTCTACCAGGAGCGTTTCTCGGATTCGGACGGCAAGGTGCGGGCTACCTTCGATATCATCTGGGTGTCGGGCTGGGCTCCGCATGACAGCCAGCAGAAACCGCTCCGGCCGGGATCGGCCAGGACACGGCTCGCGGACGCTCTGGGAACTGACGAACGCCCAGCTGGTGACAAAGTCGGATGATAGCGACTGACTAAGCGTCTAGACGCTAAGAACCTGGTCAATGATAAATTGATACATGGCCTCGACTTCGTCGGAGATCGCGAAATAGACGGCTGCAATGCCGATCGAAATAGTTCCAGCGATCAGCGCGTATTCGATTGCGGTGCCTCCATGCCGATCCTGTAGGAACCGGGTGACCAGTCCCACTGGTGACATGCTCGAACAGGCAGATCCCCCTATCCGCTCGTCAAGCCGCAACACACTTCCCCCGCATATGAGCCTTACAACAGATCCCGTAAGACAGGGATCAGTGGCACGTCCGCCTCGGGCATCGGAATGTCACGCAACGCCAAAGGTTTTACCCAGCGCAGCGCCTGTCCTTCTCGCGCCGATACGGTACCGGACCAACGCCGGCAGACGTAAAGTGGCATTAACAGATGAAAATCCTCATAACGGTGGGAGGCAAATGTCAGCGGAGCAAGACATACGCTGGTGACATCTATCCCCAGCTCTTCGTGAAGCTCGCGAATTAAAGCCGCTTCAGGGGATTCTCCTGGATCGACCTTGCCACCGGGGAACTCCCACAAGCCGGCCATGGCCTTGCCCTCGGGACGCTGGGCGATCAGCACCCGGCCATCGGCATCGACCAGCGCGACCGCCGCAACCAGCACCAGCCGAAGCGGCGCGCGAGACTCGATTTCAGCTTCGGTAGTCGCCATTGATCGCGACATAGTCCTTGGTCAGATCACAGGTCCAGACAGTGGCAGCGCCAGCGCCAAGACCGAGATCGACGGTAAGCGAGATCTCCTGACCTCGCATGTAATCGGAAGCCATCTCTTCGGAATAATCCGGATCGCGTTCCCCGTCGACGGCGACCCGGATATCGCCGAACCAGATTTGCAAACGGTCGCGATCGGCCGGCTCGCCGGCCTTGCCGACGGCCATCACAACGCGCCCCCAATTGGCGTCCTCACCGGCAATTGCGGTCTTGACCAGAGGCGAATTGGCGATTGCAAACGCGACTTTCTTCGCCGACCCTCGCGACACCGCACCGCGTACGGTGATCGAGACAAGTTTGCGTGCGCCCTCGCCATCACGCACGATCTGCAGCGCCAGATCATGCAGCACATCGGACAGGCCAGCGCGAAACCGGCGGTAATTGGCCGATCGGCGCGAGACAATCTGCGACACCCCCCGTGCCGAGCCTGCCCCGGTTGCGAAGGCCAGAACGGTGTCGGAGGTCGACATATCGGAATCAACGGTGATCGCGTTGAAACTGGTCTCGACCTCGGCGGCGAGCGCCGATTGCAGGCACGCGCGTGAGATGGGTGCGTCGGTGGCAAGGAAGGCCAGCATCGTCGCCATGTCGGGTGCGATCATGCCCGCCCCCTTGGCAATGCCACTGATCGTAATCTCCTGATCGCCCAGCACGATCGATGTGGTCGCAAGCTTTGGAAACGTGTCGGTTGTCATGATCGCACGCGCCGCTTGCGCCCATCCATCGGTTGACAGATCGGATGACAGATCGGACATGACCGCTTCGAAACGACCTGCATCGAGCGGCTCGCCAATAACGCCGGTTGACGCGAGAAACACGTCCTCAACATCACAGCCAAGCGCGGATGATACCGCGTTTGCGGTACGCGCCACGGCCCGCGCACCATTCATGCCAGTAAAAGCGTTCGCGTTGCCAGAATTGACGCACAGTGCCCGTGCACGACCGTTGGTCAGCGCGCGCCGGCACCAGTCGACCGGCGCAGAGGGGCACTTTGACTTTGTGAACACGCCCGCAACCGTCGTGGCCTCGGGGAACGCCATCAGCAGAACATCGGTACGCCCCTGATACTTGATACCGGCTTCCGCTGTTGCCATCACGACACCATCGAGCCCCGGCAGAACCGGTTCGGTGTCAGGAGCAAGCGGCGAGACGGCGGTCATGGCAGTCGAGGCAATCTACAGGCATCGATCGGCTGAACAGTTCATGCTATTCCTGAGGTGCAGCCTCGGACTCGTCAACGCCCTCTTCCGGTTCAGGCGAGAAGGTCTCGATATCGGCGTTTTCCCGCAACTCAACCAGGTAATCACGCGCGGCCGTCCTGGCGATCGTGTCGATGATTTGCGAGCGCACCTCGTCGAGTGTCGGCGGTTCGGTCCTCCGGCGATCCTCGACCAGGATGATGTGCCAGCCGAACTGGGTCTGCACCGGATCACTGACGCTGCCGGGATCAAGTGCGAAGGCTGTCTCGGCGAAGGGCGGCACCATCATGTCCTGGGTGAAAAAGCCAAGATCGCCGCCATTCGGTCCGCTTCCCGGATCAAGGGAATGCTCGGCGGCAAGCTCAGCGAAGTCAGCACCTTCTTCGATCTCGGCACGTAGGGCTGTGGCTTCTTCCTCGGTTTCGACCAGGATATGGCGCGCACTGACCTCGTCCTGTGGCGGATTCTCCGCGATGACCTCGTCAAACAGCGTCTGGATCGCCTCTTCGTTAATTGCCCCGTCGCCGACACGGCTCAAAACAACATCGATCAGCGCCTTGCCACGCGCATAGTCGAGGGCAATCCGGACGTTCGGCTCTTCAACGGCTTGCGCCGCGACATCGGATGCGCGCAAAAGCTCAAGATCGGTGAGATATGTAATGACGTAGTCGCGATGCATCTGAGCCGGCATGCGCGACAGAACCTGGGCCAGATCGGCGGCGGCTATATCGTAGAGCTCCTGGGTGATCTCCACACCGTCGACAATCGCGACGACGCCCTCGGGCGCTTCGGCGGTGTCCTGTGCCAGTGCCGGTGCGGCAACCAAGGACACTGTGACCAACATCGCGCCAATCAAAAGCGCGTGGGAACGAAGGATCATGAGATGTCCATTTCTGCGCCAAGGCGCGGTTCCTAGTCTGGTCCGACGAATGCCGGCGCCATCATGTCCCGGCTCCTGCCACGTTGCCGCCGTTCTCGCAAGGCGGCGCGGACGCAATGACATGCAATTGACAAGGCGAAACCCGCCTCTTACCTGTCCCTAAACCCAGCGCGCTTGACATTGACTCCGCGTCGTCGGGCCGACAGAGGCGGTCTCGTCGGTATGGCTTGCGCCAGCTGGAACCTAAGAATTGTGCGGTGTTTCAAACCGCGAACCGCGCAATGTACCCCGAAGCGGAGACAGGGTTGATCGGTTGATCGTGGCCGCCCCCCATGTCATGGCAAGATCCGTTTCGTCGGGTCGGTAGAGAGGTTGGTCCAGAATGCTCGGCTTGGGCTCGATCGCAAGCAAGATGTTTGGAACCTCGAACGACCGGGTGGTCAAAGGCTTCCGCCCGATCGTCGACAAGATCAACGCGCTCGAGGCTGACCTCGAACCGCTGACCGACGATGAGCTGCGCGCCAGAACTGACGCCTTCCGCGAGGAAGTCGCTAACGGCAAACCGCTCGACGATCTGCTTGTCCCCGCCTTTGCCACTGTGCGCGAAGCCGCAAAGCGCGTCCTAGGTCAGCGCCATTTCGATGTTCAGCTCATCGGCGGCATGGTGCAGCACCAGGGCAAGATCTCGGAGATGAAGACCGGCGAAGGCAAGACGCTCGTCGCCACACTGCCGGTTTATCTCAACGCGCTTGCAGGCCGCGGCGTTCATGTGGTCACCGTCAACGACTATCTCGCCCAGCGCGACGCCGCCTGGATGGGGCAGATCTATTCCTTCCTTGGCCTGACCACCGGCTGCATTGTGCACGGTCTCGATGACGTCCAGCGCAAAGCGCAATATGCCTGCGACGTTACCTATGCGACGAATAACGAACTCGGCTTCGACTATCTGCGCGACAACATGAAATACGACCTTCAGCAGATGGTGCAGCGCGGCCATGCCTTCGCCATTGTCGACGAGGTCGACTCTATCTTGATCGACGAAGCGCGCACGCCGCTGATTATTTCAGGCCCGACCGAGGACCGCTCGGACCTCTACAACACCATTGATCGGTTCATCCCCGATTTGGAAGAAGAGCACTTCGAGCTTGACGAGAAGCAACGCACTGCCGTCCTGACCGAAGAAGGCAACGAAGCCGTCGAGGCCAAACTGATTGAAGCCGGCCTGCTGCAGGGCTCGCTCTACGATGTCGAGAACGTGACCTATGTCCACCATGTCAATCAGGCGCTGAAAGCCCACAAACTGTTTCAGCGCGACAAGGACTACATCGTCCGCAACGGCATGGTCGTGATCATCGATGAATTCACTGGCCGCATGATGGAAGGCCGGCGCTTCTCGGAAGGCATGCACCAGGCACTCGAGGCCAAGGAACGGGTCAAGATCCAGCCCGAAAATGTCACGCTCGCCTCGGTGACGTTTCAGAACTACTTCCGGCTCTATGAAAAACTCGCCGGCATGACCGGCACGGCATCGACGGAAGCGCCTGAATTCGCCGACATTTACAGCCTGGAAGTTGTGGAGATCCCGACCAACATCCCGGTTGCCCGTATCGACGACGACGACGAGGTCTATCGCACCGTCGAGGAGAAGTATCAGGCAATCATCGAACTCATCGAGGACTGCAAGGACCGCGGCCAGCCGGTCCTGGTCGGCACGACCTCGATCGAGAAGTCCGAACTTCTCGCCGAACGGCTGAAAAAGGACGGCTTCGGGCAGAAGGATGTAACCGATCCGGCGGCGTTCCAGTCGCTCTATGACGGCGACCACGGCACCAAGGCCGAGAAGGTGTTCGCGGTCCTGAATGCGCGCTTTCACGAGCAAGAAGCTCAGATCGTCGCCCAAGCCGGGGTACCTGGCGCGATCACCATCGCAACCAACATGGCCGGCCGCGGCACCGACATTCAACTTGGCGGCAATGCCGATATGCGCATCGAGCAGGAACTCGGCGATATGCCGGACGGCCCCGAGCGTGACGCCAAGGAAGCGGAGATCCGCACCGAGATCGAGCGTCTGAAACAAGTTGCCAAGGATGCCGGCGGGCTCTGCGTCATCGCGACCGAGCGCCATGAAAGCCGGCGTATCGACAATCAGCTGCGTGGCCGCTCTGGCCGCCAGGGCGATCCGGGCCGATCACGGTTCTACCTGTCGCTGCAGGACGATCTGATGCGCATCTTCGGCTCCGACCGGATGGATGGGATGCTGCAGAAGCTCGGCCTTCAGGACGGCGAGGCGATCGTCCATCCCTGGATCAACCGGGCGCTGGAGAAAGCACAGCAGAAGGTCGAAGCGCGGAACTTCGACATCCGCAAGAATCTACTGAAGTTCGACAATGTGATGAACGATCAGCGCAAGGCGATCTTCGAACAACGCCTTGACCTGATGCGCGACGAGGAGGTTGGCGACACTGTTGCCGACATGCGCCATCAGGTCATCGACGATCTCGTCTCCGAGCACATCCCCGAAAAGGCCTATCCCGAGCAATGGGATTCGGAAGGGCTCAAGGAGCGCGCCAAGGAGGTCTTCGATCTCGATCTTCCCGTTCCGGACTGGGCGGCCGAAGAGGGTATCGCTCATGAGGAGATCAAGGAGCGCTTCACGGAAACCGCCGATTCCGCCTTTGCGCGCAAGGTGGCGGACTTCTCGCCCGACGTCATGCGCCGCATCGAGAAGGCGGTGCTCCTGCAGACGCTTGACGGCCTGTGGCGCGAGCATCTGGTGACGCTTGAGCATCTACGCTCGGTCGTCGCGTTCCGCGGCTATGCCCAGCGCGATCCGCTGAACGAGTACAAGACCGAAGCGTTCGAGCTGTTCCAGTCCCTGCTTGATCGCCTGCGCGAGCAGGTGACGGCACAATTGATGCGCGTCCAACTCGTACGCGACCCGGCGCCAATGCCCGACGTGCCGCCAATGACCGCCCATCACCTCGACCCGCTCTCCGGCGAAGATGAAATGGCACTCGCGGATGCCGAACTCGCGCTCGCCGGCGACGGCCCCGCAGTACGGTCCAGTGCGTCACGCATGGTCGCGCGCAATCCCGATGATCCCAGCACCTGGGGAAAGGTCGGCCGCAACGAGCCGTGCCCGTGTGGTTCGGGTAAGAAGTTCAAGCATTGCCACGGCAAGTTTGATTGACCACAAGGTGGCCATGAATGGGTAAAACGTTCTTGCTTGGTGTCGGCGCGCAAAAAGCTGGCACAACATGGATGCACCAGTATTTATCCAATCACAAAAACGTCGATATGGGATTTGCCAAGGAATACCATATTTTTGATGGGCTATATATTCCTAAGACGCCAAAGGTCGAAAAATACGAAACTCAAGCGATCGCACAGCTTCAAGGCGGTCTTTCGAAATACAAAAACTCAAAGGCGTTGCGATGCCTTGCTTTTTATTCAGATCTTGATCTTTATTTTTCTTACTTCACATCACTACTTCAAGCTCCAAACGTTCAGTTAACAGGCGATTACACGCCAGCCTATTCTGGACTCCCGGAAGAGGCGTTCCGCAAGATTCGTGATGAATTTACAGCGCGTGGCATCCCCGTGAAAGTTCTGTTCCTAATGCGCGATCCTGTTGACCGCGTCATTTCCATGAGTCGCATGGAAATACGCAAGCAGAATCTTGACAGAAGCTCGGACAATGAAGCGCGAGTCATCGAGAAAAACTATACAAAGTCACGATCTCTGCTCAGAACACGCTATAATGACACGATTAAACGCCTAGAATCTGTTTTTAAGGCCGATGATATCAAATTTGAGTTCTTTGAAACACTCTTTCAGATTCAAAAAATCGAGGAAATATCTACATTCCTTGGGATTGATACCGAAGAACCAGATTTCTCCAGCGAATACAATGTTAGTCGAACCAAAAATGAAATATCAGATGAATTACGAGCAAAAGTTGCGCAAGAATACAGAGGCGTCTACAATTTTTGCATGGATCGATTTGGTGAGAATAAAATACGATCGATCTGGCAAAATAGTCAATTTATTTAAATAATTTTATTAGTTAGTCAATAGAAAAACTGAAATCATCGATTTTTACTAAATATGATCTTGTCACACGCACACCAATTCATATTTCTTAAAACAATCAAGACAGCAGGCACATCGTTTGAGATGGCGCTGTCAAAATTCTGCAACAAGACAGATATTATTACATCAATTGACGTTGACAACGAACAACGGCGCTCACACCTCGGTTTTCAAACAGCCCAAAATTATCGAGTACCCTTGGGTGATCTGTTGTTGAGACCAAGCATGGTCAACCTGATGTCGCTTCTGCGGGGACGATGGCCTAAAGCTTTTCATCAACACATGACCGGTGAGGAGGTGAAAAACCGTCTCCCACCAGATATCTGGAATAGCTACCGGCGCATCAGCATCGTTCGCAACCCGTTCGACCGCATCATCTCTCACTATTATTTTGAACGAAAAAACCAGTCTGACTTTCCCACCTTCCCAGACTGGTTGACGGCCAACACCCATGAGCTCCGGCGTAATGAGGCGATCCTCTGGAGCGGGAGAACACTCTGTGCAACCCACATCCTGCGCTATGAGAACCTTCTTGAAGACACATTGACCCTGGAGCGGGACATCCCGGGACTTGCTGGACTATCAGAGACGCTTTCCGGGCTATCGGCGAACACAGGCACCCGCCCGAAAGGCGGAACTGGCGCACTTGATCTGTTCGCCGGCCGAGATGATCTTATAGGGCTCGTCAAAAACCACTGCGCCAAAGAGTTGGACGCATTCGGCTATATGCTTTCGAACAACCCAAACGGCGCAGTGCCACATGAGGGTGGGGGGCTCTAGACCTGGCATGGCCGTTCTCTTGAAAACGCGCAAGTCACTAAAAGACTGGACGACTGAACTGCGTATGCGCGGCACGCGCGTCGCCCTTGTTCCAACAATGGGCGCGCTACACGACGGCCATCTGTCTCTGGTGCGCCGCGGGCAAGAGGTTGCAGACCGCACGGTTGTCTCGATCTTCGTCAATCCAGCCCAATTTGCCCCAAGCGAGGACTTCGACCGCTATCCGCGAACGCTTGAGAAGGATCTCGACAAGCTCGCCGCCATCGCTACCGATGCCGTGTTCACACCGACTTCGGATGATATCTATCCGCCGGGATTTGCAACGACCATCGTGCCGACAGGTCCGGCCGTGGCGGGGCTTGAAGATATCAGCCGGCCAGATCATTTTGCCGGCGTCGCGACCGTTGTAGCCAAGCTCCTGATCCAATGCGCTCCCGATGTAGCGGTGTTCGGTGAGAAGGACTATCAGCAACTTTCTGTGGTGCGTCGTATGACGCGCGATCTTGACTTGCCAGTGGAGATAGTTGGCGCCGAAACCGTGCGTGAGCCGGATGGGTTGGCAATGAGTTCGCGCAACCGCTATCTCTCTGACGACGAGCGCCAACGGGCGCCGGTCCTGTTCCAAGCGCTCATGGACTGCGCCGAGGCTGTCCGATCAGGGGCCGATGTCGACGGGGCCATCGCCACCTCCGGTCAACGGATTGAGGAGGTGGGCTTCGAGATTGACTACCTCGCATTGCGCGATGCCGAGACCCTGCTCTCGCCCACCGATATGTCCAGGCCCTTGAGGATCCTTGTGGCAGCTCAGCTTGGTGCGACCCGGCTGATCGACAACGTTGCGGTTTGAACGCGCCTCAGAGGATCGCCGGCAGGGTCAGCCCCTTCTCGCGCGCGCAATCGAGCGCGATATCATAGCCGGCATCGGCATGACGCATGACGCCGGTCGCCGGATCATTC
>JBCBSK010000027.1:0-30221 GCA_039819185.1 Pseudomonadota bacterium
AAGTCAGCGCCTCGGTCTGGTCATGGGTGACGTAGATCATGGTCGTCTTCACGCGCTGATGCAGTTCGCGGAGTTTCGACCGCAACACCCATTTCAGATGCGGATCGATAACGGTCAGCGGCTCGTCGAACATGATGACGTTGACGTCGGGTCGGACGAGGCCGCGGCCAAGCGAAATCTTCTGCTTGCCATCCGCCGTCAGCCCCGCCGCGCGGTTCGACAAAGTGTCGCCAAGGTCGAGCATGCCGGCGATCTCGCGCACGCGGATATCGACCTCGCTCTCCGGCAGGCCACGATTTCGCAAGGGGAAGGCGAGATTGTCGTAGACCGTCATGGTGTCGTAGACGACCGGGAACTGGAACACCTGTGCGATGTTGCGCTGGTCCGGCGGTGCGGTCGTCATATCCTGATCATCGAACAGGATGCGGCCTTCGCTTGGAGTCAGCAGCCCCGAAATCAGGTTCAAAAGCGTGGTCTTGCCGCAGCCGGACGGTCCGAGCAGCGCATAAGCGCCACCATCCTGCCAATCGAGATCGACCTGTTTCAGAGCCCAATCCTCCTCGTGCTGAGGATTGGCGAGATAGCTGTGGCGGATCTTGTCGAGCGTGATGCGGGCCATGGATGGTCTCTCGGGTCAGGCCGTCACGGCGCGATCAGCGTGTCATCGGGCGCGAAATAGAGCGCATGATCCATGTCGGCATAAAGCCTTGCATGGGCCCCAACATCGAACAAATGAATGCCATGGGCGAGCGATACCCAGCTCATTCCGTCGAGGTTGAAGTGAACGACGCTTTCCGACCCTGACAGTTCGGTCACCTGCACCGTGACATCGATCGGCACCACATGGTCATGGACTTCCGTGGCGTGAACGAAATGTGGCCTGAGACCCAGCGTCATCGGCCCATCGGGCAGGCCGGCAAACCGCCCTGATGCGGGCCAACGGATCTGGTCGTTGATCCGGATCTCGCCATCGGCCTTCGTCACGGACGCGATGTTGATCGGCGGATCGGAGAACACCCGCGCGCTGAGAAGGTCTGCCGGCGCGCGATAGATGCCTGACGTCTCGCCGAACTGGGTCACCCGGCCTTCATGCAGCGTCGCGGTATAGCCTCCGAACAGGAGTGCTTCGGTCGGCTCGGTCGTGGCATAGACGACGATGCAGTCGCGGTCGGCGAAGATCTTCGGCAGTTCGTCGCGCAGTTCCTCGCGCAGCTTGAAGTCGAGATTGGCGAGCGGCTCGTCGAGGAGGATGATGTCGGAGTCCTTCACCAGTGCCCGCGCCATCGCGGTGCGCTGCTGTTGGCCGCCGGAGAGTTCGTTTGGCTGGCGCTTTAGCATCTGATCAAGTTTCAGAAGCTCCGCAACTGACCGCACCCGACGATCGATCTCGGATTTGTCCAATCGCGCCACACGGAGCGGTGAAGCAATGTTCTCGTAAATGGTGAAATGCGGGTAGTTGATGAACTGCTGATAGACCATCGATACGTTGCGCCGGCGCACCGGAACGCCGGTCACGTTGTAGCCGTCGAACCAAACTTCGCCACCCGTTGGCCGCTCGATGCCGGCCATGAGCTGCATCAACGTCGTCTTGCCGGCGAGTGTGGTGCCAAGCAGGACATTGAACGCACCACGTTCCAGCGTCAGCGTTGTCGGGTGAATGTGCACCTCCGCGCCGACGCGTTTCGCGACCTGTTTAAGTTCAAGCGACATGCGGCCGGAGTCTCATCGATTGGGATGGATCGCACAGGGCATCAAAGCACATCTCGCACGGGCTCTTACCCCGACATGGTGCGTCTGTGCCGAAAATCCGGTTCCGGGAACAAGCCGCCGGGACGCGACGCATCACGCCCCGGCGGAGGTCAGGAGGAGGAACCCTTTGTCGCCTTAGTTGGCTTCCTGCCAGCGGGCGACAATCTCGTCATAGGGCATGGTGATGCCCTGTGGCTTTTCGTTTTCAAGAGCGGGCTTCGGCGAACCGGGCTGATCGAGCCAGTAGGACGCCTCGCGCTCTTCGTTCAGACGCGGACCGCAACCACCATAGGTGTCGTTGGCTTCGTCGGCCGCCTGCATACGGGCCATCACTTGGTCCATCTCGCCGGCGAGCCGGTCCATGGCTTCCTGCGGCGTGAAGGCACCGGAGTTCACATCACCAATCTGCTGCCACCAGAGCTGGGCGAGACGCGGATAGTCCGGCACGTTGACGCCGGTCGGGCTCCAGCGCACCCGGTCGGGCGAACGGTAGAACTCGACGAGGCCGCCAAGGCTCGGCGCGCGCTCGGTGAAGCTGTCGTGGTTGACCGTGGTGTCACGGATGAAGGTCAGCCCGACATGGCTCTTGCGCACGTCGACGGTCTTGGACGTGACGAACTGGGCGTAGAGCCAGGCAGCCTGGCGGCGGTCTTCCGGCGTCGACTGGAAAAACGTCCAGGAGCCCGCATCCTGATAGCCAAGCTTCATGCCCTCTTCCCAATAGGGACCATAGGGCGAGGGCGCCATACGCCACAGTGGCATACCGTCTTCATCGACAGTGTTGTTGCCGTCTTCCTGCGAGGCAACCATCGAGGCCGTGAAGGCCGTGTACCAGAAGATTTGCTGGGCGACATTGCCCTGGCTGAGGGCCGGCAGCGACTGGTAAAAGTCGTAGTCAGCGGCGACCGGTGGTGCGTAGTTGCGCAGCCACTCATCCCACTTACGGATCGCGTAGACCGCGGCCGGACCGTTCGTCGCACCGCCGCGCGTCACCGACGCACCGACCGGATTGCACGAATCCGCTTCCATCCGGATGCCCCATTCGTCGACTGGACGACCGTTCGGGATACCGACATCGCCAGCACCAGCCATCGACAGCCAGGCATCGGTCATCCGCCAGCCAAGGTCGGGAGCACGCTTGCCATAGTCCATGTGGCCGAAGACCTGGACGCCATCGATTTCACCGACATGCACCGTGAAGAATTCGGCGATGTCCTCGTAAGCCGACCAGTTCACCGGAACGCCGAGATCATAGCCGTAGATTTCGCGGAACTGCTCCTGAAGATCTTCGCGCTGGAACCAGTCATAGCGGAACCAATAGAGGTTTGCGAACTGCTGTGCCGGAAGCTGCCAAACCTTGCCGTCCGGGCCGGTGGTGAACGAAATCCCGATGAAATCATCAAGATCAAGGCCCGGATTGGTGACGTCGGCGGCCTCGCCGGCGATCCAATCGGTGATGTTCACCGCACTTTGCAGACGCGCATGGGTCCCGATCAAATCAGAGTCGTTGATGTAGGCGTCATAGAGATTGCGGTTGGTCTGCATCTGCGTCTGAACCGCTTGGACAACTTCGCCTTCGCCGAGCAGCTGGTGGTTGACGCGGATGCCGGTGATGTCCTCAAACGCCTGGGTCAGGACGTTCGATTCATATTCGTGCGTCGGGATTGTCTCCGACAGGACATTGATTTCCATGCCCTGGAACGGCTCGGCCGCCTGGATGAACCATTCCATCTCGGCGACTTGGTCCTCACGCGACAGCGCAGACGGCTGAAATTCCTCGTCGATCCAGCGTTCGGCCGCCGCCATGTCGGCATAGGCCGGCACCGACCACACCAGCAGGGCCGCGGTGGCCGCTGCGGTCATGAGCTTTTGTCTCATTTTCAAGTTCCTCCCTTATATAAACCGCGTCCAGCATCATCAAACGAAAGAAAACGAACGTCAAGACGAAACGAAACTTGCCAATTGGCTATTTGATGCGCACAATTCCTGCGTAGAAATCCGGTTCTTTCGCAGTCTCTTCGCAATTGCGAAAAAAACCGAAAATCAGTCGTCGTTATACAAACCTGCCCGGCATCCGCCGATCTAATGAGCCGAGAACGCCCGATGGAGCCGATACCGCCGCGACAGTCCGACATTCTGGACCTGGCCCGGCAGCGGGGGCGTGTCGAGGTCGACGGTCTGGCAGACCATTTCGGCGTCACACCGCAGACCATTCGCAAAGACCTCAATGATCTCTGCGACCGCGATCTGTTGCAGCGTGTGCATGGCGGCGCGGTCTATCCCTCGACGATCACCAATTACGCCTATGAATCACGCCGGGTGATCGCGGCTAACGAAAAACAGCGGATTGCTGAACGTGCCGCAGACCTGATCCCGGACAACAGTTCGATCATCCTCAATATCGGCACCACGACCGAACAGGTCGCCATGGCGCTGAAGCGCCACGCCGGCCTGATGGTGATCACCAACAACATCCATGTCGCGCACATCCTGTCGGACGCGCCCAACGCGATCGAAGTCGTCGTGGCGGGCGGTCTGCTGCGGAAATCGGACGGTGGTATCGTTGGCGAGGCAACCGTCGATTTCATGCGCCAGTTCCGGGTCGATGTCGCGGTGATCGGAGCATCCGCGATCGATGCCGACGGCACCATTCTCGACTATGACTTCCGCGAGGTGCGGATCTCGCGCGAGATCATTGCCCATGCCCGCCAGACCATGCTGGTTGCCGATGTAACCAAGTTCGATCGCTCCGCGCCCGTGCGCATCGCCAATCTCGCCGACATCTCGACCTTCGTTACCGATCACGCACCACCACCAGATATCGTCAAGCTTTGCGCCGACAACGAGGTCAGGCTCGAGATCGCCGGCATTCCAGCACAGGCTGTCGCCTGATGCGTGCCGGAGACGTGACTGGGCCGGACGATCCTGTAGGCGGCGTCACCCCGCCGCTCTACGACGTCTTCGTGATAGGCGGCGGCATCAATGGCTGCGGCATAGCGCGGGATGCGGCAGGGCGTGGCTATTCGGTGTGTCTCGCCGAGATGAACGACCTCGCCAGCGGCACCTCGTCCTGGTCGACCAAGCTGATCCATGGCGGCTTGCGCTATCTCGAATTCTACGAATTTCGGCTGGTGCGCGAAGCGCTCATCGAGCGCGAAGTGTTATGGCGCATGGCGCCACATATCATCTGGCCGCTGCGCTTCGTTCTCCCGCATCACACCGGCCTGCGCCCAGCCTGGCTTTTGCGGCTCGGGCTGTTCCTCTACGACCATCTCGGTGGGCGCAAGCTGTTGGCGGCGACCCGCACGCTCGACATGCGGACAGATCCAGCCGGCCAGCCGCTGAAACCGCTTTTCTCCAGAGCGTTCGAATACTCAGATTGTTGGGTCGACGATGCCCGGCTCGTGGTCCTGAACGCGCGCGATGCCGCCGATCGCGGCGCCGACATCCTAACCCGGATGGAAGTCACCAGCGCGCACCATGATGGAGACACGTGGCGGATCTCACTGACCGATCATGTGACCGGGGCAACGCGTGAGGTTTCGGCGCGGCTGATCGTCAATGCCGGCGGTCCATGGGTCGACCGTGTGCTGTCCGGCGTTATCGGCAAGAATGACGCCCACAATGTCCGCCTCGTCCAGGGCAGCCATATCGTTGTGCCGAAGCTGTTCGATCACGATCGTTGCTACATCTTCCAGAACGCCGATGGCCGCATCATCTTCGCGATCCCCTATGAGCGCGCCTTCACCCTGATCGGAACCACCGACCAGGACTATGACGGCGACCCGAAAGACGTCGCGATCACCGGTGATGAGATCACCTATCTCTGTGACGCGGCCAGCGAGTATTTCGCCGCGCCGATCACGCCGGACCAGATCGTATGGACGTATTCCGGCGTTCGCCCGCTCTATGATGATGGTGCGTCCAAGGCCCAGGAAGCCACCCGCGACTACGTTTTGAAGACAGATGGGACGCTCGAAACCGGCCTGATCCTGAACATATTTGGCGGCAAGATCACCACCTATCGCCGGCTCTCCGAGACCATGCTCAGCCAAATCGAGCAAGCACTTGGTGCCCGAGGGAGGCCCTGGACAGCGGCCGCGCCGCTACCTGGTGGCGACTTCCCCGCGACGGATTATGCATCCGAAGTCACAAAGCTCCTCACCGCCAAGCCGTTTCTGGATCAGAGCCTGGCAGAACGTCTGGTGCGCCATTACGGCACGCTCGCGCACAAGATCATCGCTGATGCCAACAACCGTGAAGAGCTTGGCGCGTGCTTCTGCGCTGATCTCCACGCAGCCGAAGTCGACTATCTGATCGACCAGGAATGGGCCGTCACCGCCGACGATATTCTGTGGCGACGATCCAAGCTCGGACTGATCGCCGGGCCGGAAGATCGCGCTGCTCTGGACGCTTATCTCGCGGACCGACGCGACGAGCGCAGCCGACCGCATGGCAGCACCAGGCTGACGCGGGTCAGTTAGTCTATAATTAGAATATATGTAAAAGATAATATTTGACGGATGACTATATCCGTCGCAAAAATACATGAAGCAGCAGCTTTTTATTAATTCTAAAATCAAAATCCGAGCTTTGAATGATTCTAATACTAGGAATTACCAGATCATCGCCTCTGCGCAACCGGCCTTCACTGCTGCCACTGCCGCGCGTGAGCGACGCCATGACCGACGGCAGCCAGCCGGTGAGACCCCGCTCCGTTGATCAAACCAACAGGCCTGAAAGGACACGATCATGATGCAAAGACTGACACGGGCACTGGTTGGCGCAACGGCGCTGACCGCGCTGTCTCTAACGCCGGCACTCGCCGAAACGCCCGAAGCGGTGCTCGACACCTATGCCGACATCGCCCTCGCCGGCTATCAGGACTCCCTGATCACGGCACAAGCACTTGATGCGGCGATCGACGCACTGATCGCGAACCCAAGCGAGGCGACGCTGAACGCCGCCCGCTCTGCCTGGATCGCCGCGCGCGTTCCCTATCAGCAGACCGAGGTTTACCGCTTCGGCAACGCCATCGTTGACGATTGGGAAGGCCGTGTGAATGCCTGGCCGCTTGACGAAGGGCTCATCGACTATGTCGACGGCTCCTATGGTGTCGAGTCAGATGAAAATGCGCTCTACACCGTCAATGTCATTGCCAATGCATCGCTCGTCGTGAATGGCGAGACGATCGACACGTCGGCAATCACGCCCATGCTTCTGTCCGACACCTTGCATGAAGCCGAAGAGGTCGAGGCGAATGTCGCGACCGGCTATCACGCCATCGAATTCCTGCTCTGGGGACAGGATCTGAACGGCACAAGCGCCGGCGCCGGGTCGCGGCCTGCGACAGATTTCGACACCGCCAACTGCACTGGCGGCAATTGCGACCGCCGGGCCGAGTATCTCAAGGCGTCATCGGAGCTTCTGCTGACTGATCTCGAGGAAATGGTCGCCAATTGGGAAGACGGGGGGGACGCACGCGAAGCCTTGACGGCCGATGCCACCGAAGGTCTCGCGATCATTCTCACGGGGATGGGATCTTTGTCCTATGGCGAGTTGGCCGGCGAGCGCATGAAGCTCGGTCTTCTGCTGCATGATCCCGAGGAGGAGCATGACTGCTTCGCCGACAACACCCATAATTCGCACTACTTCAACGCGCTTGGTATCCGCAATGTCTATACCGGCCACTACCGGCGGATTGACGGCACGGTCGTCACCGGTCCCGGCATCGATACTCTGGTTGCGGCTGCCGATATCAGCGTGGATTCCGAACTCAAGGACGCGCTTGAGACCACAATCGCAGCGATGTCGGTGATGAAGGCCCGTGCCGAGTCGATTGAGGCCTATGACCAAATGATCGGCGAAGGCAATGACGCGGGCAACGCCGTCGTCCAGGCCGCCATTGATGCGCTAATCGCCCAGACGCGGCCGATCGAACGCGCCGTCGCAACGCTTGAACTCGATGCGATCGCGTTCGAAGGGTCCGACAGTCTCGACAATCCGGATGCGGTCTTTCAATGAGATCGCTTGAGCCTGAAAAAGACATCCTGTGAGGGGTGTCGGAAACGGCACCCCTCACAGTCTAGAGGGAGATATGATGCCGATCAGCTTCCGCGACAAAAAGAGCACGTTGTTTCGCTCATTTCCGATGCGCCGCAAGTCCATCCTGTTCGGCACCCTCTTCACCGTCGCCCTGCTCGGTCTTGCCTTATCTCGCGCCGAAACCGGCCCCGTCCCGGACCTCGTCGCGCGAGATGACCTAACCGCCGCGGACTTGGAGCGGGTTCTGACGGTCACTGCGCCGACGACCGACTTCACAAAACCCGAGCCCTTCGAACGCATGTCCGCCGGTGCCGCCACCTCGCGCGAACGGATCAACTCCAACACCTTTTCGCACCCCTCTGCAAATATCAGCTTCGAAGGCCGGCAAGACTTTCTTATCGGCAATGGCCTGTTCAAAAAGGTCTGGGTGTCCTCACCGTCTTCGACCCAGGCCTCCGACGGTCTCGGGCCGCTGTTCAATGCCCGTTCCTGCCAGCGCTGCCACCTTAAGGATGGGCGCGGCCATCCGCCGGACGGACCGGACGATCTCGCGACCTCTATGTTCCTGCGCCTCTCGGTGCCGCCGCGCACGGCCGAAGAAGAACGGGCGCTTGCCGAACGCATCACCTTGCGCATTCCAGAACCGGTTTATGGCGGGCAGTTGCAGGACGTTGCCGTCCCCGGCATCCCTGCCGAGGGCCGAATGACCATCACGTATGAAGAGACCGCAGTCGCGCTAAATGGCGGTGAGACGGTGATGCTGCGCAGGCCAACCTATTCGGTCGACGATCTTGGCTACGGGCCGCTCGACCCGGATGTGATGTTGTCGCCGCGCGTCGCGCCGCAAATGATCGGGCTTGGGCTTCTTGAAGCGATCCATCCGGCCGACATCCTCGCCAATGCCGATCCGGACGATCTCGACGGTGATGGCATCTCCGGTAAGCCAAGTTGGGTGCGTGATCCCGAAACGGGAGACCTCGTGCTCGGGCGGTTCGGCTGGAAGGCATCGAACCCGACAGTGCACACCCAGACCGCCGGCGCCTTCAACGGTGATATCGGCATTTCCAATCCCGGCGCACCGGATCCGCACGGCGACTGCACCGAAGGACAGCCCGCATGTCGCGAAATGCCAACGGGTGTTCAAGAACGCCTCGGTGACACCGAGGCGCCCGATCCGATCCTCGATCTGGTGGTGTTCTATTCACGCAATCTGGCCGTCCCAGCGCGGCGAGATGTCGATGATCCCGACGTCTTGCACGGCAAGGAGCTGTTCTACGACACGGGCTGTGCCGCGTGTCACAGGCCGAAATTTGTCACCAGCCGCGAGGCGCAGGACCCCGAACTCAGGTTCCAGCTCATCTGGCCCTACACCGACATGCTGCTGCATGACATGGGCGAAGGCTTGGCGGACAACCGCCCGGTTGGCGACGCGTCGGGCACAGAGTGGCGCACAGCCCCTTTGTGGGGGATCGGACTCACCGAAACGGTCAACGGCCACACCTTTTTCCTGCATGACGGCCGCGCCCGAAACCTGCTTGAAGCGATTTTGTGGCATGGTGGCGAGGCCCAGACCGCGCGCGATACGGTCGTCGCCATGACACCGGATGAGCGTGCCGCCCTGATCCGCTTTTTGGAGTCGCTATGATGATCCGCCGACCGCGACCATGGATCTGGCTTATACGCATTTGCTTTCTCGTGGCAGCGCTGACATTTGGCATCGTCTATCAGGCCAGTGCCAAGGAGCCGACCGACCTCGCGCGTGTCATCGGTTGGGTAATCGATGAAGTCATCCTGCCAGATCATCGGGCGATGGTGGATGCCGCAAGCGCGCAACGCAATGCATTGGATGCACTTTGCGCAATGCCGAGCCAGGCCGGGCTCACCAATGCCCGTGACCGGTTCGCCGATCTGATCGGCGCCTTTTCGCGCATTGAGGTCTATCGCTTTGGGCCATCGCGCAGCGAGAATCGCTATGAGCGATTGTTCTTCTGGCCTGACCGTGGCGGTCGGAGTTTACGTCAGGTGCAGGGCGTGATTGCCAATCAGGATGAAACCGCTCTGACGGTCGAGAGCCTGCAGAACAAAAGCGTCGCGCTTCAAGGGCTTGTGGCGCTCGACTATCTGCTGGCCGGAACTGGCAACGCAGATCTCGCCAAGGTCTTCGAAACAGGCACGGAAGGCGCAACGGCACGCGACTATCGCTGCACTTATGCTTTGGCCGCGGCTGGTGCAATCGCCGATACGGCTAACGATATCCTTGAGGGCTGGCAGGGCACAGACGGCTACGGCGCGCTGATGCTGGCCCCAGGTCCCGACAATCCGGTCTACCGCTCCAATATCGAGGTGATCGAAGACATCTTGCAGGCGACGGCGGAGCAGATCCAGATCCTACGCGACTTGAAACTCGCCGCTGTTATCGGCGACACGCCCGAGGACGCCAGACCAAAGCGCGCGCCCTTCTGGCGCTCCAATGTCGTCTTGACCGCGATGCTCGGCAATATCGATGCGGTGCTTGGCTTGCATGGCGATCACGCGCTGGCCGCCCTTCTACCCGAGGAGCATGCGGCATTCGCGCGGTCGCTGCGCTTCGAGCTCGGTCAGGCGCGACGCGCATTGAGCATCCTTGAAGCTGAGGGAGGCGCTTGGGAGACACTGGCCGCCGAAGCGAACAGCCATGATGCGCTGAGCTACACTCTGATCCCACTTGCGGGTGCCGCCGCGATCCTCGGCGAGCGCTATCCGCCGGCACTTGGGCTGACGCTTGGCTTCAACTCGCTCGATGGCGATTGAGCATCCGATCAATCGCCGCGGCATTCTGCTGGGGCTTGCGGGCACAGCCTGTCTGCCCGCACTGCCGCTGCAGGCGGGACAGGGCGATCCGGCCTTCGTCGCTTGCTGCCAGATGCGGGACGGCAGCTTCGCGGCCGTGGTTGTCGATATCGACAACAAGCCTCTGTTCATGGAGCACTTGGCGGCGCGTGGCCACGACACGGTCCTCTCGCCCGACCGATCCCTTGCTGTCGTCTTCGCCCGCAGGCCCGGGCGTTTCGCGCTTGTGCTGGATCTTAAGCAGCACACACGGGCGTTGGCCTTCGCACCGCCGCCGGACCGTCACTTCTACGGCCATGGGTTTTTCACGCCAGACGGGCGACTGCTCTATGCCACCGAGAACGATTACGAGGCCGAGCGCGGCGTGCTCGGTGTCTATGATGTCGCGGCGAGATTTCAGCGGATCAGCGAGATCGACACCTATGGCATCGGTCCGCATGAGGCGCTGCTGATGGCGGACGGACGCACCATCGCAGTCGCCAATGGCGGGATCGTCACGCACCCGGACTTCCCGCGTCAGAAGCTGAACCTCGCGACCATGACACCGTCGCTGGCCTATCTCGATCTTCCGACTGGTGACTTGATAGATCGCGCCACGCTCCCCGCCCATCTGCACCGGCTCTCAATCCGCCATATGGCGGAAGCTGGCGACGGCGCGATCTGGTTTGGCGGACAGTATGAGGGCGCGGAAACCGATTTTGTCGCCCTGGTCGGCAGCCATAGGCCGGGTCGAAGCATCGCGCTACTTGATGCGCCGGGCGACCTGTATCGCAACATGAGCTACTATGTCGGGTCGGTTGCCGCAAACCGTGACGGTACCCGGATCGCCACAACCAGCCCGCGCGGCGGGGTCGCCATCGTCTGGGACGTCGCAACGCGGACGGCCATCGAAACCCATCGTATCGCGGATGTCGGTGGCGTGGCACCGGATCGCGGCAGCTTTCGCTTTTCAGACGGCCGGGGCCAGCTGACAAGCCGCAACGGCTCCGTTCCGGTCGATGGCATCGCACACTGGGACAATCACCTGACTGCGATTGCCATCAAGACATAGACGGCGGCGCAAGCGCCACTAGAGCGCCTACCGTGAAACCCGAGTCACCAAAAGCGCTCCAAGCACTTGTTTTGTCACAATTCCGGACGCGGTTCGGCTTGCCCGAACGGTTCCCAGTTTCGCTGAAATTGCTCTGTGTCTTAAGGTGTTAGAGCATCTTCATCCATTCAGGTTTCAGTGCGAAGCGCTTCAATCTGAACGGATGATGCTCTAGGGCTCGCTGCGAGCCCGGCCATCGCCGCCGACATCCTCCGGCGCAATGGCAACCGTCTTGATAACGGCATGGCAGGCGACACCGGTTTGCAGGCCAAGCGCCTCGGCGGACCGACGTGTCACCCGCGCCAGGATAGGACCCGCCGGGCTCTTGAGAGAAACCAACACACCTGGGCCATCGCCGGGGCGCACCTGCTCGACCGTTCCAGAGACGACATTGAGCGCGGACAGACCTTCAGGTCGTGCACGTGACACAATCACGTCCTGCGCCGCGATCCGCACGCGGATGCGCCGGCCCACTGGCTGGGCAATGCGCGGCAGGAACAATTGCTCGCCGCCCGCATCGAGTTCCGTCAGGCCGTCGGCATGATGGGCACTGACGACGGCTTCGATTACGGCGCCGGCTGCCCGAATGCCAGCCGGCGTGACCATGGGGTCGCCAAGAACCTCAAAGGCTGGCCCCTGGCGAACGACGCGACCGTCCTCGAGCGCGACCACCGTCGTCGCAAGCCGCGCGACTTCCGCCGGCTGGTGACTGACATACAGGATCGGCACCGACGCCTCGTCGCGCAGCCGCTCGAAAAAGGGCAGGATCTCAGCCTTGCGGCCTTCATCGAGCGAGGCCAGCGGCTCATCGGCAAGGATCAGGCGCGGATTGGCGAGAAGTGCCCGGCCGATCGCGACGCGCTGCTTTTCACCGCCCGATAGTCGCCCCGGCCTGCGGTCGAGAAGATGGCCAATTCCGAGCATGTCAACGACATGGTCTATGCTGTCGCGGCGGCCGGTCTTGGGCGCAAACCAGCGGCCATAGAGCAGGTTCTGGCGCACCGTCAGATGCGGAAACAGCCGGCCTTCCTGGAAGATGTAGCCAAGCCGGCGCTTGTGCGGTGGAAGGAAACGCCGGCCCGCGCTGTCGAACACCACCTGCTCATCGATCGCGATCCGCCCGGCCCTGGGCCGCAACAAGCCGGCGACCGCGTTGACGACCGTCGTCTTGCCCGAACCAGAGCGGCCGAACAGAACCGTGACGCCCGGTGGAGCTGAAAAGTCGATGTCGAGATCGAAGCCGTCGAAAGCGTGGCTCAGGGTCACGTCGAGGGTCATGTTCCGGCCACCCATTTCGCGACGCGCCGGGACACGACTTCGGACAGGAGCAAGGCTGCCATGGCGACCACGATCGCGATGACGACGAGGCGCATCGCAGCGCCCTCCCCGCCCGGCACCTGCAGGAAGGCATAAATCGCCGATGGCAGGGTTTGAGTCTGCCCGGGGATGTTGGAGACAAAGGTGATTGTCGCGCCGAACTCACCCATCGCCTTGGCAAAGGCCAAGATGGCACCCGTGATCATGCCCGGCAGGATCAGCGGCAGGGTCACCGTCAGAAACACCCAAGGTCCGGACGCCCCGAGCGTCGCCGAAGCCTGTTCGAGTTTCGGATCAACCGCTTCGAGCGACAGCCAGATGGCCCGCACCATCAGCGGAAACGCCATGACGCCGGCAGCCAAAGCAGCGCCCGTCCACTGGAAGGCGAAGACGATGCCGATCTCCTGCAGTGGCCCGCCGATCGGGCCACGCGTGCCGAAGCTGAGCAGCAACAGGTATCCCGTGACGACTGGCGGCAGGATCAGCGGCAGATGGACGAGGCCGTTGAGAAGCTGCCGCCCCGGAAACCGCCAGCGCGCGAGCGCATAGGCCACGAACACCCCGATCGGCAAGCTGACCAGCGTCGCCCAGAACGATACGCGCAATGACAGCGCGACGGCGCTCCACTCCTCCGGGCCGAGCCAGTCCATCTCAGCCAGTCACTCCACCAGCACACGAAAGCCGTGGCGTTCGAAAACGGCACGTGCTTCCGGCCCCTGCAGGAAGGCAAGGAATGGCAGCGCCATAGGACCATCGCTCTCGGCAATGCGTGCGACCGGATAGACAATCGGCGGATGTGCCGTGGGGTCAACCAGCACAACGGGGCTGACACGATCCTCGACCAGAGCATCGGTCAAATAGACGATGCCGAGCGGTGCTTCTCCTGTGGCGACCAAAGCAAGGGCTGCGCGGACATTGTCGGCCTGGACGACTCGATCGGCAACGCGATCCCACAGTCCGAGCGATTCAAGTGCTGCCTTGCCATAGATCCCCGCCGGCACAGCATCGACAAGCGCCATGGCGATCCGTCCCTCCTCACCGAGCCAATCGTCAACACGGCCATGCAACATCGCCGGCGAGGCGTTGCGACCATGCACAATGAGCATGAGACGGTTTCCGAGCAAATCGACGCGCGTTTTGGGCTCGATCAGCCCATCCGCTTCGAGAACATCCATCCAGTCGGAACTTGCGGAGATAAAGACATCGGCGGGCGCACCGTGCTGGATCTGGCGGGCCAGCACAGACGAGCCAGCATAAGACAGCGTCACGCCGTGACCGGTTTCGGCTTCGAACATGCCGGCGATCTCATCCAGTGCTGTCTTCAGGCTGGCAGCCGCGAAGACCGTCACACCGTCCGCGCGCGCGTATGACGGGGACAGCAAAACAATACCCATCGCAGCGACACAGATCAGCCTCGACATACGGCGCAAAACAAGCCGCCACGGCACGAAACCACCTCCAAGAGAGCATTCTTTCGCAACGACTATCGCAGGCGCCCGTTATTGGCCGCAAGCACCATCGCGTGTTCATTGCCAGCACGGCGCGATACGGTCGCGGTCTGTCAAACAAATAGGGCGATTGGCGTTAGGGTCCGCGTCGAGGCGCACGCCTTTTATGTTTGGCTCGCAAACTGTCCGCAGCATGTCGAACCACCTCGGCAATCTGCATGAGTTGGCCCGAGAGCGGGCTTGTCTTGCGCCACACCATGCCGATGACACGCGACGGCTCGGGCTCGGCGAAGTGCGCGATTGCAACCTGCGCCGAGCGCGCCTCGACGGGCACCGCCATTTCCGGCACCAACGTTACGCCCATCCCAGCACCAACCATCTGGACAAGCGTCGACAGCGAACTCGCATCGAGCATTTCGCGCGGCGGCGCCGACGACAGTTTGCAGAACGACAGCGCCTGATCGCGGAAGCAATGGCCCTCCTCCAACAGCAGGAGCCGCATTTCGCGCAACCGTTCCGGGCCCGGCACCGGCGTGTCACCATCGGTCTCCGGGCGGACGAAAACGAAGGGCTCCGCAAACAGCTCAACCTCTTCCAGAGATGGCTCGGAGACCGGCAAGGCAACGATGGCCGCATCAAGCCGCCCATCTGCCAAATCCTGAATCAGCGTCGACGTCAGTGTCTCGCGGACATGCACGTCCAGTTCGGGATGAACGCGCGACAATTCGCTGACAACGGTTGGAAGCAGATAGGGCGCGACGGTCGGGATAACGCCGATGCGCAGCCGGCCGGCCAGCCGCTCTCCCGAAGCACGCGCAAGATCGCCGAGTTCATCGACCCTGCGCAGGATATCGCGAGCGCGAGACGCGAACTCCTCGCCAAGCGTTGTCAGCCGCACCTGGCGCGGCCCGCGTTCGAACAATGCAGCGCCAAGCATCTCCTCCAATTCCTTGACCTGCATCGACAGCGCCGGTTGCGAGATCGCGCACGCCTCCGCAGCACGTCCGAAATGGCCGTGCCGGGCCAGAGCATCAACATAGCGCAACTGCTTAAAGGTCACATTCAACATCACGCATCAATCATCAGGTCAGCTTATAACAGCAATCAGGAAATCCAACTTAAACTAATTATAGAACTCTGCTAGATCACGAGGAGGGATAGAGCGAAGGCTGGCGGTACAACCGGCCCCCTCCCGATCGGCACAGCCCGGCACCGAACACCCGCCATTGGAGAGAATGATGGACGCAAAGACCGACGACAACGCGGGCAAATGCCCGGTCATGCATACCAGCTTCGGGGTCCAGTCGAACCGGGACTGGTGGCCGAACCAGATCAACCTTCGCATCCTGCATCAGAACTCCGCCCTGTCGAACCCGATGGGTCCGGGCTTCAGCTATGCGGACCAGTTCAAGAAGCTTGATCTTCAGGCACTGAAACAGGATCTCTATGCGCTGATGACCGACAGCCAGGACTGGTGGCCGGCGGATTACGGCCATTATGGCGGGCTGTTCATCCGCATGGCCTGGCACAGCGCCGGCACCTATCGCACCGCCGATGGCCGTGGTGGCGGCGGCGCCGGCAGCCAGCGGTTCGCCCCGCTCAACAGCTGGCCCGACAACGCCAATCTCGACAAGGCGCGCCGGCTTCTGTGGCCGATCAAGCAGAAATACGGCAACAAGATTTCCTGGGCCGATCTGATGATCCTGGCCGGCAATTGCGCCATTGAATCGATGGGCGGCAAGACCTTCGGCTTCGGCGGTGGCCGCGAGGATATCTGGGAGCCGGAACAGGACATCTACTGGGGCGCCGAAACCGATTGGCTCGGCGATGAGCGCTACACCGGTGAGCGCGAGCTGGAGAATCCGCTCGCCGCTGTCCAGATGGGCCTTATCTACGTCAATCCGGAAGGCCCGAACGGCAAGCCGGACCCGGTCGCGTCGGGGCGCGACATCCGCGATACGTTCGCGCGGATGGCGATGAACGACTATGAGACGGTCGCGCTGACTGCCGGCGGCCACACCTTCGGCAAGACCCATGGCGCCGGCGACGCGGCTCTCGTGGGGCCGGAGCCGGAAGCGGCACCGCTTGCGGCGATGGGGCTTGGCTGGCTCTCAACCCATGGCAGCGGCAAGGCCGAAGACACCATCACCAGCGGCATCGAAGGCGCTTGGACGTCGAATCCGATCAAATGGGACAATGGCTATTTCGATGTCCTGTTCGGCTATGAGTGGGAGCTCGTGAAGAGCCCCGCCGGCGCTTATCAGTGGACACCGAAGGACCTTCAGGAAAAGGACATGGCACCCGATGCATTCGATTCCTCCAAGAAGGTGCCGATCATCATGACCACCGCCGATATGGCGATGCGCATGGATCCGATCTATGAGCCGATCTCGCGGCATTTCCATAAGAACCCCGACGAGTTCGCCGACGCCTTCGCCCGCGCCTGGTTCAAGCTCACCCATCGCGACATGGGCCCGCGCTCGCGCTATCTCGGCGCCGAGGTGCCGGAGGAAGTGTTGATCTGGCAGGATGCGGTGCCCGACGTCGATCATCCGCTGATCGATGACGCCGATGTCGCAAGCCTCAAGGATAAGATCCACGCATCCGGTTTGAGCATCGCAGAACTTGTTTCAACCGCCTGGGCGTCGGCCTCGACCTACCGTGGGTCGGACAAGCGCGGTGGCGCAAACGGTGCCCGCATCCGCCTGGCCCCCCAGAAGGACTGGGCGGCCAACGAGCCGGACCAACTCGCCAAGGTCCTGTCCGCGCTTGAGGCCATTCAGGCGGACTTCAACGGCGCGCAGTCGGGCGGCAAACAGGTCTCGCTCGCCGATCTGATCGTGCTGGCCGGCGGTACCGGTGTCGAGAAGGCCGCCAAGGACGCCGGCCACACCGTGACCGTGCCGTTCACGCCGGGCCGTACCGACGCCACCCAGGACCAGACCGATGTCGAGTCCTTTGCCGTTCTCGAGCCCGAGGCCGATGGCTTCCGCAACTATCTCAAGACCAATTACACGGTCTCGGCAGAAGAGCTTCTGGTCGACAAGGCACAGCTTCTGACGCTGACCGCGCCAGAGATGACCGTTCTGGTCGGCGGCTTGCGGGTTCTCGGCGCAAATCATGGCGGCGCGCAGCATGGCGTGTTCACCCAAAAGCCTGGCACGCTGACGAACGACTTCTTCGTCACCCTGCTCGACATGGGCGTTGAGTGGCACGCCGTATCCGACGACGAAGACGTCTTCGAAGGCCGGGACCGGGCAACTGGCGACATCAAATGGACCGGCACCCGCGTCGACTTGGTCTTCGGCTCGAATTCCGAACTCCGCGCCCTTGCCGAGGTCTACGGTCAGGATGATGCCAAGGAGAAGTTCGTATCGGACTTCATCGCCGCCTGGACCAAGGTGATGAATGCGGATCGTTTCGACCTCGCCTGAGATCGGCCAGCCCGAGATCATTCGGCTAAACGAGCCGGGTCGTGCGAAAGCATGGCCCGGCGTTTTTGTCTGCCCCGCTGGCAACGCCTTAAAGCGACCACCACATGGAGTTGGTTGCTTAATAGAATGTCCTCGACCGTTGCAGCCAACAATGCCGATGATATCCCCGCAAACGCAGTCAGAAAAACCGGGCGTGGATCGGCCGGACAACGCGACCAATATCGTGGTCATCTTCGACACCGACTGCGTTCTGTGCAGCGGCTTCGTTCACTTCATCCTGCGCCATGAGCGCGACAACGACATCGTCTTCGTCAATGCCTGGTCCGAAACAGGTCTCGCCCTCGCCGCCCGGCATGGTCTGACGAAGGACGACTTGAACGAGACCTATCTGGTCATTGCGCAAGACCGCGGCGTCACCAAGTCAGCCGCTGTACTGGTCATCCTGCAACACTTGAAGGCGCCATGGCGCTGGTTGCATGTGTTCGGCCTGCTGCCAGCGCCGCTTCTTGACCGGCTCTATTCGATTGTCGCGCGACGACGTTACCGCTGGTTCGGCTTCAAGGAACAGTGCTTCCTGCCGGCGCCAGACAGCCGTCATCGTTACATCGATGCATAGGCGCAACCAGCAACGATAGACACAGATGTCACACGATACGATCGGCCGGCTCGCGGCCGGCCAAGACATCTTCCACATTACGGACAACCCGCATGCCCATCTCATAGCGGGTTTCGCGGGTCGCGCTGCCGAGATGCGGCAGCAGCACCGCGTTCTCACAGTTGAGAAGCTCGGGCAGGATGTTTGGCTCGCCGTCGAACACGTCGAGCCCCGCCCCGCCGAGGGTGCCTGTCTTCAGCGCCTTGGCCAATGCCTGCTCGTCCACGACCTCGCCGCGCGCGGTGTTGATCAGATAGGCGTCACGCTTCATCAGACTCAGCCGTCTGCCATCGACCAGATGCCGGTTCTCCGCTCCCCCCGGACAATGTAGCGAGACGAAGTCCGAGCGCTGCAACAGATCATCGATATTGCCGCAGGCTTCGGCATTCACTTCGGCCAGCGTTGCCGCCGGAATCTCGGACCGATTCTGGGCGAGAATGGTCATGCCGAAGCCGAAATGGGCGCGCCGCGCCACGGCCTGGCCGATGCGCCCAAACCCGATAATGCCGAGTGTCTTGCCGGTCACCTTGGCGCCGATGAGGTGAGTCGGCCGCCACCCTGTCCAGCCGCCAGCCCGCACCTCCCGCTCGCCCTCGCCGGCCCGCCGTGCGATCATCAGCATCAGCGTCAGCGCGAGATCGGCGGTACAGTCGCTCAACACATCCGGCGTGTTGGTGACCATGATGCCAGCCCGACGGGCAGCATCGACATCGATATGGCTGAAACCGACGCCAAAATTGCCAAGCACCTTGGCCCGCGGCTCGGCCATGTCGAGAACGCGCGCATCGAATTTGTCGGTCACCGTCGTTAGGATCGCGTCGGCTGTGGTCAGCGCGTCGCGCAAGTCTTCAGGCTGAAACGGCCGGTCGCTGGGGTTGAGGACCGCATCGAACCGTTCGGCCAGCACGGCCTCGACCTCAGCGGGCCAGCGGCGTGTTACCAGAACGCGCGGGCGTGTCATGTCGTCCCCCACTGTGCGCCGCGGTCAGCCGCAGCCTGTCCGAAGAGATGACCGCTCGCAGGGATTTCGACCCCGTGTCAACAGGCAATGCTGATGGTCTGACCAAGCGCAAGGAGATTGCCCCCTAGATCACGCCCTGCCGCTCGAAGGCATCAACCGCCGCATCGCCATAGCCGAGATCACGCAGAATGTCGGCCGTGTGTTCGCCAGCGAGCGGCGGCACGCTTTTCAGTGCCGGCCCATCTTCCGAACAGGTGAAAGCGGCAACCGCCGGTCGCAAGCCCTCGGTGTCGGTCCGGCCATTGGCAATATGGCCCTGCACATTGCGACTTGCGACCTGATCGCTACCAAGCGCTTCATCCAATGCCCGGACCCGCGCAGCGGGGACGCCTGCCTCGTTCAGAAGCGCTTCCCACGTATTGGCGGTGCGCGTCTTGAGGAGATCCGTCAGGATCCGTTCGTCGCGCTCGCGGCGGGATGGCATGTCAGCCAGTTTGCGCCCGCGAACGTCTTCGACAAGATCCGGCCGATCAAGCGCCGTCCACAGCCGCGCGTGCTGCTCCGGCGTGACCACGCAGACGACCAGGAGATCGTCGGCCGTCTCGAAACAGCCATAGGCCCCAAATATGTCCCGCCCCCAGGCAGACCGTTCGGGACTGTTGCCGGTCAGCGCGACGTTCAGAACCGGCGCCGACATCAACATCAGCGCCGCGTCCAGCATGGCGACATCGAGATACTGTCCCTCGCCTGTCCGCTCACGGCGCAGCAACGCCGCCGAGATCGCGAAGGCCGCATGGGTGCCTGTGCCATAGTCGAGCACGGGCGGGCCGACCATGATCGGCGGTCCATCTTCATGTCCCGTCGCCATCATGATCCCCGAATAGGCCTGGATGACGTGATCGAACGCGCCGTGACCGCGCTTTGGCCCCGTTTGTCCAAAGCCCGTAATCGAGCAATAGATGATGCGCGGATTGACGGCGCGAACATCGTCATATCCAAGCCCCATCCGCGCCATGGCGCCGCTGCGATAGTTCTCGACGATGACATCGGCCCCACGCGCCAGCGACAGGAAGATCTCGCGGCCCTGCGGCGACTTCAGATTGAGCGTCATCGCCCGCTTGTTCGCAGCCTGCGACTGGAAGTGCGAGCCCATGCCGGCCTCGTTCAGCGCCGGCACAGGCCCGAACTCCCGATTCATGTCGCCGCGCTCCGGCGCCTCTATCTTGATGACATCGGCACCGAGGACGGCAAGCTGATAGGTAGAAAACGGCCCCGCGAGGACATGGGTGAGATCAAGAACGCGAATGCCTTCGAAGGCTTGCATGGGACAGGTCCGATCAGGAAGAAAACCACCAGCGCTCGACAGCCTTGCCACCGTCCAGCGCATAGGTTCCTGACAGCGTATCGGGGAAGGCGACGTTGTCGCGGGCTGCCATGACGAAGTTGGCGAAAGTCGTGATCGGCGTCGCTGCATCGTCGCGCACGAGCGTTTGCATCTCCTGATACATTTCGCCGCGTTTGGCGCGGTCGAGTTCGGACCGGGCGGTGACGAGAAGCTCATTGAAGCGCGCGTTCTGCCAACCGGTATCGTTGAAGGGTGAGTCCGCCGAATAGCCGGACGTCATCATCCAGTCGATGGTCGGGCGGCCATACCAGAACGCCGCGCACCAGGCCTGCGTCCGCCAGACATTCGACCAGTAACCGTCCCTTGGCGCGCGCACCAGAGACAGCGAGATCCCCGCCTGGGCGAGATGCTCGACGATCAGTTCCCCGGACGCAACGGCACCAGCATAGGCGCCTTCCGAAACATGAAGCTCGATCGGCGTCTCCGTGCTGACGCCGGATTTCTGGAAATGGTGCCGTGCTCGGTCCAGATCCTGTGTGCGCTGCTCAAGGTCCGCCCAATACTCATAGGCCGCCGAAATCGGCTGGTCATTGCCAACACTCCCCCGGCCATAATGGATCTTGTCGAGCAGTTCCTGGCGGTCGAGCGCATGTTTGATCGCAAGGCGGAAATCGACATTGTCGAAGGGCGCGATATCGACGCGCATTGGCCAGCTGTGATGCAGCCGGCCGGTCACTTCGATCAACTGGACGCCGTCCTGGCGTGCCATCAGCGCGGATGTCCTCGGCTCGACGGCGGTGATCGCATCCACCTCGCCCGTGACAAGCGCGTTCTGGCGCGCCGCGCCATCGAGCACGACGACGAGTTCGACTTCATCGAAATGGGCTCGGTCCGACTTCCAATACTCGGGGTTCTTGGTCAGAAGCGCCCGCACGCCCGGCTCAAACGCCTCGAGCCGGTAAGGCCCTGCGCCGATGCCAGACTCAATGTCGAGGATAGCGTCCTTGGCCGGCAGGATCGGTAGGCGATAGTCGGAGAAGATGTAGGGGAAGTCGGCATTGCCAGCTTCAAGTTCGAAAACGACTGTGTCGCCATCAGCCGATAGGTCGGTGATCGGGGCGAGATTGGACTTGATGGCCGAGTTGCTGTCCTCGCCCATGTGATGGCGCAAGGACAGGATGACGTCATCGACGGTCAGCGGCCGTCCATCATGGAACGTGACGCCCGAGCGCAGCTTGAACCGCCAAGTCGCGGCATCATCCGAGGCTTCCCAGCTTTCCGCCAGTTCGCCGGCAAGATCGCCTTCGGCAGTGATCTCGATCAGATGATTCGACATGCTGAAGGCCAGCAGCGTCATGAACTCGCTGGCAAAGGTCGCAGGATCGAGACTGTCCGTTGTAGCGCCTCCGCTGACACCGATCCGGAACCGGCCGCCAGGTTTTGGTGTTTCGGCACGCGCGGTGCGCATACCCGGCAACAAGAGCGCGCTCGACGCCGCCATGCCGCCGAGAACGGTGCGTCGCGTCAAGGGATTGTGAGACAGGTCGGTCATGGACTGGTTGGACTGTTTGGTCATTGGGCTTCCCCTTGGCGCTGTCTTTGTCTTTGTCGGGTTACGGTCTGCTCTTGCCGCCTTGCAGTGATCGTCCGACACGCCAATCCCACGCGCCAACCCCGAATTCTTCAGCCAGTCTGAGAAATTCTGCTGCGTTGGATCCTGTAGCGTGATGGCCCTTTGATCGGGCTTCTCCATGCGCTCGGTTGATCCGCACATGCGCTTGGCGTTTCATGACGCCATGGCAGACAACCCGGCCCGGACACGGCTCCCCAACACGCGTGCTTTGCTTGCCTTCGAGGCCGCGTCGCGGCTCGGCAGTTTTCAACGCGCGGCGGAAGACCTGAACGCGACGCCATCTGCCGTCAGCCACCAGATCGCGACTATGGAAACGCTGCTCGGCGCAAAGCTGTTTCATCGCCACAAGAACCGCGTCGAACTCACGGCCGAGGGAGCTGCCTATGTCGAGGACGTGAATTCGGCGCTTGCGCTCCTGGGCTCGGCGACGCGCCGCTTCCAGATTGCCAGCGGTGAAAAGCCGTTACGGATCGCGGCCCACTCGCTTATTGCGTTGAACTGGCTGTTTCCCCGCCTGCGCGCCTTCCATGAGACGTTTCCGGACATTCGGCTGGATGTGATCAGTTCGGACCACCCGATGGACCTTTTCGCCAACGAGGTGGATCTGGCGATTGATTGGGGGGCCATCGAAACGGCCGAGCGGCAAGGTTATGACGTGCTCGTTCGGCGCACGGCGACGCCCGTCTGCACGGCAGACTTCTTCGAGAAAGCACCCCTTCGCCAGCCGGATGACCTGCTTGACGTGCCCGTTCTGGACAATCTCGGCACGTCCGCCGAATGGCCGAATTGGCTTACTGCGGCTGGATCAGACAGTCAGGACCTCCGCATGCCTTATCGGCTTGGCGACCGGTCGCTCGTGATCGCGGCGATGCGCGCCGGTCTCGGCGTGGCGCTCGGCTGTCGCAACCTGCACAGCGCCGAACTCCAGTACGGCGATCTGATCGCACCGTTCGACATCGACCTGAGCTTCGGCGATGGCTACTTCCTGGTGGCGTCGAGCGGATTGCGGGATGTGGATCTCTACCACCAGGTTAGAAACTGGATTCTGACGCAGATCTAGAGCAACTCCAGCGAAAGTGGGAACCGTTCGGACAAGCCGAGCCCCGTCTGGAATTGCGATTGAATAGGCCTTTGAAGCACCTGAGTGTTTCGCTGAAACGCGAATGCGCTCTAACCGGTCAAGACCCGTGCCTGTGCCTCGACGATGTGGGCGCGCATTAGCCGCGCCGCCTGATCAGACTGACCTGCGACCATTGCATCGAAAATCGCTTCGTGCTCGTTCCAGACGAGCAGCGAGGCACCCGGGAGCTGCAGCACGGGGCCCATGGCGCGCTGCAAGTGCCGCCAGTTAAGATACATCGTATTGCTGACGATGGGATTGCCGCTCAAATCATAGAGCAGCGTGTGAAACTCCATGTCGACGCCGATGACGGATGACGTGTCGTTTGCAGCAACCAGGGCGCGGCCGCGGGCGATGATGTCACGGCCGATCCGGATGCTTTCCTCGGTCATGCGCGATGTGGCGAGGTCAACGGCCAAGGGCTCGACAGCACTTCGGAACTGATAGATCGCCTCAAAAAGCTTCTCGTTGACCTCGGCGACGACCACGCCGCGCCGGCCGGTTTCCTCAACAAACCCCTGCGCCCGCAGCATCGCGATCGCGCTGTTCACCGGTTGACGTGACACGTTGAGCCGCTCGGCTAAGTCGTCCTGCTGCAGCCGTTCACCCGGCGCAAAGGCGCCTGCGCAGATCGCATCGAGCAGAGCCTCATAGGTCTGATCGACCAAGGACTTGCGCTGCTTGAGGGCTTCCAAGGCAATCTCCATCTTTGATATCCAAAGGCCCGATCAGGAAACGGGCGCAAGGTAACGCTGGCCCGGTGTCGGTTCGCCCATCTATCCAGCCCAACGGCTTGGTCGGAACCAGGTTTGTCGCCTGCAATCAAACCGACCTGAACGATTCACATCTCGCAGCTTTGCACGCTCTCCTTACGGCAGCTTGACAGAAGTCACAATTTTGTATTTCGTATACGAAATTTGAAATTCATAAACAAGCAAGGGAGGATTGGCGTGGCGGATCAAATTCGCGTCTTGCTGGCCAAGGTCGGGCTCGATGGTCATGACCGTGGCGTCAAGGTCGTTGCCCGGACGCTGCGCGATGCTGGGATGGACGTGATTTATTCGGGCCTGCATCGGACACCAGAAGAGGTGGTCGCGGCAGCGGTCCAGGAGGATGTCGACGTCCTCGGCGTCAGCCTGTTGTCCGGCGTTCAGATGACGGTTTTTCCGAAGATCTTCTCGCTGCTCGAGGACAAGAACGCGACCGACATGATCATCGTCGCCGGCGGTGTGATGCCCGATGAGGACGTTGCCGAACTGAAGAAGATGGGCGTCGCCGAAATCCTACTTCAGGACACCCCGCCCCAGGCCATCGTCGACACGCTGACCCGCCTCGTCGATGAACGCGGACCGCGATAGGGGGCATCCGATGGAAGACTGGTCGTTTCCGCCCCGCTATGACGAGGGCTATCTGCCACCGAGCGACAGCCGCTATTGGTTTCCAAAGCGTGAGACCATGCCAGCGGTGGAGCGGGAGAGGGAAATACTTAGCCGGCTCCAAAGCGTCTGCGCCTATGCGTACGAGCACGCCCCGTTCTACAGGCGCCATTGGGACGCGGCAGGGTTTCATCCTTCGCAACTCAAATCGCTCGAAGACTTCGAGAGCCGGGTTCCGGTTGTCCGCAAGGCGGATCTGAGGGCGTCGCAGGCCGAACATCCGCCCTTTGGTGACTATCTCTGTGTCGATGACACGGAGATTTTCCGCATCCATGGCACAAGCGGTACGACCGGCCGTCCGACCGTGTTCTCCATTGCCCAGAATGACTGGCGTGCCATCGCCAACGCCCATGCCCGCATTATGTGGGCGATGGGTCTCAGGCCAGGCGACATCGTCTGCGTCGCTGCGATCTTTAGCCTCTATATCGGCAGCTGGGGGGCGCTCGCAGGCGCCGAACGCCTCGGCGCGAAGGCGTTCCCGTTCGGCGCAGGTGCTGCCGGCATGACGCTGCGTTGCGCGCAATGGCTCAACACGCTCAAGCCGGCAGGGTTTTACGGCACGCCGACCTATGCGCTCCATCTCGCCGACACAGCCCGTGAGAACGGTCTCGACCCGAGAGACTTCGGCCTGCGCGTGATGTTCTTTTCCGGCGAGCCGGGTGCCTCGATCCCGAGCGTGCGCGACAAGATCGAGGAGCTTTACGGCGCCAAGGTCCATGACAGTGGCTCGATGGCCGAGATGACGCCTTGGATGCATATTGGCGGTGCCCAAGGCACGCCCGGCATGATCTGCTGGCAGGACCTTGTCTACACCGAGGTCTGCGATCCCGCGACCCATCACCGCGTGCCGTATGGCCAACGTGGGACGCCAGTCTACACCCATCTTGAACGTACGTCACAGCCAATGATCCGCCTCGAATCCGGCGATCTGGCGCTATGGGAGAACGGCCCCACGCCCTGCGGCCGGACCTATCCGACGCTACCGCTCGGCATCATCGGACGCATCGACGACATGTTCACGATCCGCGGCGAGAACGTCTATCCAAGCGAGATCGACGCAGTCCTTAACACCCTTTCCGGCTATGGCGGTGAGCACCGCATCCTGATCACCCGGCAAGGCCGGATGGACGAACTCGCCGTCACGGTCGAAGCATCAGATGCGGTTTTCGCGGACGGTGCGGTACGTGTCGGCGCGTTCCGAAACGAGGTTGCGCAGCAGCTTCAGACCCTTCTGGGCTTGCGCACGGCTGTCGAGATCGTCACGCAGAACACGATCGAGCGCACCGATTTCAAGGCGCGCCGCGTGATTGATGACCGCGAGGTCCTCAACGCCATGCGCCGCAGGCTGGAAGACGCGAGCGCGTGATGGGCACCTATATCCCATCCGACGATCTCGTCCCGCGCGTTGCGGAAGGCGACGCCTGGGCGGTCGCGCGCATGATCTCGCGCGCTGAAGCCGGGCGTGCCGAAGCGCGGTCCGCCATCGGCGTGCTCTATCGACGGGCCGGGCGCGCCCATGTCGTCGGTATCACGGGCGTTCCCGGCAGCGGCAAGTCGACGCTGGTCGGTCAGCTCGTCAAGCGGCTTAGGCAGAGCGACATCACCGTTGCGATTGTCGCGGTCGATCCGTCGAGCCCCTATTCTGGTGGCGCGATCCTCGGCGACCGGGTGCGTATGTCGGATCTCGTGCTCGATCCCGGTGTGTTCATCAGATCCATGGCAACGCGCGGTGCGGTCGGCGGCATGGCGCATGCCGCTCTCGATGTCGTCGATGTGCTCGATGTGGCGGGCTTCGACACAGTCATCATCGAGACCGTCGGCGTTGGCCAGGACGAGGTCGAGATCGCCAACGCGTCAGACACGACCGTGGTTGTTTCGGCGCCTGGTCTGGGCGACGAAGTGCAGGCGATCAAGGCGGGCATCTTGGAAATCGCCGACATCCATGTTGTTTCCAAGTGTGATCGCAGCGACGCCAACCGCACCATCACCGATCTCAAGATGATGCTGAAGGACGGCCTCGGCGCATCGGGGCCGGATACCTGGCGGGCGCCGGTGATCGGCGTCAGCGCGTTCGACGGCACCGGCTTCGACGCATTGCTCGACGGGCTCTCGGCCCATCGCGACACAATGTCGGGAGATCAGGGCCGGCGCCGGCGCGAGCGCATTGCCGCGTTCCGGCTCACCAAAGCTGCCGAAACCCTTGTGCTCGAACGCTTTCGCACATCGCAGAACGGTCAGGCGAGCGTGGCAGCTGCCCCCCTCGCAGCCCGCGAGACCGACCCTTACGCCTCCGCCGAAGCCCTTGTTCAGACCTTCCTATCAGAGAGCGATGACCATGAAGACCATTGGTGAGATCAGCGCGTCAGACCTGTCCGAAGAGGTCCAGCTTTGGGAGTCTGACGAAGTCGCGGCGTTCGTGGCACGCGCGCCAGAGCGCAAATCGGAATTCTTCACGCTGAGCGGCCTGCCGGTCAAACGTGTCTACACGGCCGCAGATATCGCCGACACTCCGGCGCAGGATATCGGCCTGCCCGGCCGCTACCCGTTCACCCGAGGGCCTTACCCGACCATGTACCGCGGCCGCACCTGGACGATGCGTCAGATCGCCGGTTTCGGCGTCGCCGAAGACACCAACAACCGGTTCAAGTTCCTCATCGAGCAGGGCCAGACCGGCCTGTCGACCGATTTCGATATGCCGACGCTCATGGGCTATGACAGCGACCACGCCATGTCGGAGGGCGAGGTCGGGCGCGAGGGCGTCGCGATCGATACCTTGGCTGATATGGAGGCGCTGTTCGACGGCATCGATCTTGAGACCATCTCGGTGTCGATGACCATCAATCCGTCGGCCTGGATTCTGTTGGCGATGTATATAGCGCTCGCCGAAAAGCGCGGCCTCGATCCCGACAAACTGTCAGGCACGACCCAAGCGGATATCCTCAAGGAGTACATGGCGCAAAAGGAGTATATCTTCCCGATCTCACCATCGGTGCGCATCGTGCGTGACATGATCGCCTACTCGGCGCAGAACCTGAAGCGCTACAACCCAATCAACATTTCCGGCTACCACATCTCCGAGGCCGGCTCCTCACCGATTCACGAAGCCGCATTCACGCTCGCCAACCTGATCGTCTATGTCGAGGAAGTCACCAAGACCGGCATGGACGTCGATGAGTTCGCGCCGCGCCTCGCCTTCTTCTTCGTCAGCCAGGCCGACTTCTTTGAGGAGATCGCCAAGTTCCGGGCGCTCAGGCGATGCTACGCCAAGATCATGAAAGAGCGGTTCGGCGCGAAGAAACCGGAATCGATGCGGTTGCGCTTTCATTGCCAGACGGCGGCGGCCTCGCTGACGAAGCCGCAATACATGGTCAATGTGGTGCGCACCAGCCTGCAAGCGCTGGCCGCCGTTCTAGGTGGCGCCCAATCGCTACACACCAATGGCTATGACGAAGCCTTCGCGATCCCGACCGAGGATGCCATGCGCCTGGCGCTGCGCACGCAACAGGTCATCGCCCATGAGACGAATGTCACGAATGTCGTCGATCCGGTCGGCGGTTCCTACTTCGCCGAAGCGCTGACCAACGAGTACGAACGCCAGATCTTCGAGATCCTTGACGAGGTCGATGAACGCGGCGGCACCATCAAGCTGATCGAAGACGGCTGGTTCCAGAAGCACATCGCTGACTTCGCCTATGACACGGCTCTAAGAAAGCAGTCAGGCGACAAGCCGGTCATCGGTGTCAACGTCCTGACAATGGAGGAGGACGACGCCGGCATCGAGATCCACCCTTACGACCCCGAGACAGCAGAACGCCAGATCAGCCGCACGCGGCGTGTCAGGGCGGAGCGTGACGAGGCGACCGTCCAGGCGCTGCTGAACGAACTTGTCGAGGTGGCCAAAGACGACAGCCGCAACATCATGCCTGTGACCATCGAGCTCGTCCGCAAGGGCGCAACTATGGGCGACATCGTCGAAAAGCTGAAAACCCTCTGGGGCACCTATCGCGAAACACCGGTGTTCTGATGGGCCAGTTGCGGCAGCGGGCAAAAACCCTGTCGGCGCGGGCCAAGGCCGGCGACCCAGCGGCCGCGCGCGAGCTTCTGGCCCACAGCGTTGAACTCGGCCATCGCCGGCTGAGCCTGCGCCGGTTTTTCCTCGCCCATGCCCTCGGCGCCGAGGGTTTGCATGCCTTCCGGCCGTATTGCGAGACCGTAGCAGCGGAACTGCCGCCCGAGGACATCACGGCCATGGCGGCAGACGCTCGGACCACCGCTCGGCGAGCGATGGCGGTTGGGCATCGTCATGGCGAGTAAGCGCTGGCCGGTTACGCTTCCATTTGGCGATGTAACGCCAGTCTTCGGCGGCGCAATCGTCTTTGCAGGTCCCGGATCGGCCGTGCTCGGGCGCGTCGACATCGGTCCCAATGCCTGGATTGGACCGAGCGCCGTTGTCCGCGCCGACGGCCATTTCGTCCGGATCGGGCGGGAGGTCTTTCTGGGTCGTGGTGCGACCGTACACATCGCTCACGAGGTTTATCCGGCCCTGATCGGCGACGGCGTGACCGCTGAGGCCGGCGCTGTGATCCATGCCTGCGAGATCGGAGACAACGTCTGTCTCGGCCGGGATGTGATCGTGCTGGACGGGTCGGTGATCGGCCCAGGCGCCGTTCTGTCGGCGGGGTCTGTGGTCTTTCCCGGAACCAGGTTGGAGGGCGGCTGGCTTTATGCCGGACGCCCAGCCAAACCGGTGCGTCATCTCTCGACCGGTGAACTGGTGGCGTATCACGCCCATGCCCGCGAGGCAGTGCTTGAGGCGGCACAACCGGAAACCGCCTGGAAAACCGCGAGCACCGACCTCTTCGTCGCCGCGACCGCGCACCTGTCGGGAGAGGTCGTCTGTGGTGAGGGCGTTGGTATATGGTATGGCTGCCGCCTGGACGCCGGCGCCGCCCGGATCACCATTGGCACCGGCAGCAATGTCCAGGACAATGCCACCCTCGCCTGCAGCCACGCCGGCATTGAGATCGGCGCGGACGTCACAATCGGTCACAACGCCAAGCTCGCCGATTGCAGGATCGGCCCACGCAGCCTGATCGGTATCGGCGCGACGATCGCGGACGGGGTCGAGATCGCAGAGGATGTCCTCCTCGCCGCCGGCG
>JBCBSK010000028.1:0-29902 GCA_039819185.1 Pseudomonadota bacterium
CCTCGGGGCGCTGCTGACGGGCAAGCCCTGCAAATCGCAATGGGACCGCGAAGAAGAGATGCAGGTCGGTGCGCCACGCGGTGCCGAGCGCTGGTACATCACTGACGGCGTGATGAATGACGGGCGTATCATCGCGCGCAAGTTCACCGGCTATTTCGACGCCGGCGCTTACACGCGGCTGACGTCTTACGCGGTGATCAAGTGCGTCGGCCACCTGCCCGGCCCCTACACGATCCCCAACGTTCACGCCGACGTCTATTGCGTCTTCACCAACCGCACGCCAGCCACGGCCATGCGGGGCTTCGGCGTGACCGGCGTCGACTTCGCGATCGAAGCGCATATGGACAAGGTCGCCGAGACCGTAGGCATGAACCCCATCGATCTGCGCATCCTCAACGCCTATCGCGACGGCGACATGAAGGCGCACCGGCGGACGGCGAAGAACTGCGCCTTTATCGAGTGCTGTCAAGTCGTTGCCGAGAAAGCTGGCATTACACTCAGACCGGAGTCGAAAGCGGCATCCTCAATGAAGGACGGCGGCGGCGCGCGGGCGCAATTGCCGCCGCACACGGTCACAGATGAACATGGCCGCGTCGAGGGGTTCGAGGCTTCGTCCTATGCCAAGAAGAGCGGAGCCAGCTCAACTTCAGGCAGCGTTCCCACGTCGATCGCGCCTCAGCCTGCGCGCGCACCTGCAACGTCTGCACCAGCTTCTGTTTCGCCTCCAGCGCAGCCAGCAGCCCCGGCTCCCGCACCAGCGCCCGCTGCCGCTCCAGTCGACCCCGCGGCATCCAAGCGCCGTGCACCGACACGGTTTTCCTCGATTTCTGGCTTCCGGAGGCGCTGACCGATGGCGATCCACACGGGCCGCGGCTTTGCGGCGATCAACTATCCAATCGGCATGAATCTCGGCGGCGACCCGTCTCAGGCGCTTGTCCATTCCAATCCGGACGGCAAGTTCACCGTCGCCCTGTCGGCCATCGATCTCGGTCAGGGCATGAAATCAGTGACGCGGCAGATCGCCGCCGAAACTCTCGGTGTGCCGATCGAAGACGTCTATGTCGACACGGCCGACAGCGACACCGGCCCCCACGACATGGGGTCCTTTGCGAGCCGCGGCACACACCGGATGGGCAATGCCGTCATTCAGGCCGCGCTGGAAGCACGGTCGGTAATGCTAGAGGCGGCCGCAGAAGAGCTCGAAGTTGATCCGGGCGACCTGGTGACCGATGGCCAGGGCAACATTCATGTGCGCGGTGCACCATCACGGTCGATCACCACCATGGCGGCGGCTCAAGCCGCGCAGTTCAAGCAGGGGCGCACCATCGCAGGACGCGGCATTTTCCTGATCCCGCTGTCGGACGTTGACCCCGAAACTGGCGAAATGACGCCTGTCACGACGTTTGCGCATGCCGCAATGTTGGTCGACGTCGAGGTCGATGACGAAACCGGCGAAGTCGCCGTGACCGATATGCAATCGGCGTATGAGGTCGGTCGCGCGCTGAACCCCGGCCTGGTCGAGCAACAGTTGCGCGGCGGTGCCTGGATGGGCATGAGCCATGCCGCCTGGGAAACCACTGAGCCCTATTATCCCGACCGTGGACATGGGCCGGTCGACTTCAACGACTATCTGATGCCCGGCCCCGGCGATCTCGCACCGCACCACATTTCGCTTCTGGAGCGCCCGGCGCCAGACGGCCCCTATGGCGGCAAGGGGCCCGGCGAGATGTGCGCCAATCCGGTTTTGCCGGCCGTGGTAAATGCGGTCCATGACGCCATCGGGATACGCATTGATGAGTTGCCGGTGACGCCTGAGAAGGTCTTGCGTGCCCTGAAAGAACAGGGTGGCGCCAGGCCCCGGCAGATGCTGTCGCGCGGCGGCAACTGACGACCATGCCTATCCGCCGCCTCCCTCCCGGACTTGATGGCCCCGAGCCGCTTTCGGCGGCGTTGCGGGATGCGCAATACATCGCCTCCGAATCCCTAGCGACGGCGATGTTTCTTGCGCTCTCGCTGCAGAAGCCTCTGCTTCTCGAAGGTGCGCCCGGTGTCGGCAAGACCGAGGGTGCCAAGGCGCTGGCATCGATTCTGGGGCGGGAACTTGTCCGGCTGCAATGCTATGAGGGCATTGATGCTGCCGCTGCTATGTATGAGTGGAACTTCCCGCGCCAGATGCTTGCGATCCGGCAGGCGGGTGACGATCACGTCAACCTTTATGCCGATGAGTTTCTGATTGCCAGGCCTGTCCTGCTGGCGCTCGAACAGCCGCGCGAGCGGGTTCTGCTGATCGACGAGATCGACCGTGCCGACCACGAATTCGAAGCTTTCCTGCTGGAGTTTCTGTCGGATTTCACGCTGTCGATCCCGGAGCGCGGCACGATGCGGGCGGGCGAGCCGCCGGTCGTGATCCTGACGTCGAACCGCACCCGCGAGCTACACGAGGCATTGCGCCGGCGCTGCGTCTATCACTGGATCGACTATCCCGATCCAGCACTTGAATCTCACATTGTCATGATGCGGGCATCCAGTGTCGCGGAGGACACAGCCCGCAGGGTTGTTGCAGCCGTTGGAAACCTGCGCTCAGAGCCGCTCGCCAAGCCGCCGGGTGTTGCCGAGACGGTCGAATGGGCGGAGGCCGCGACGCTTCTCCATCAGCAAGGCGTGCCCTGGCCGCGGGCGTTTGCCCGTGCGGTCGGGGTGGTGCTGAAGGACCAAGACGATCTGGCGTTCATGGCGCCGCAGATCGACGCCATGCTCGAACGGGTAGCGTCATGACTGTGCCAAACGTTCCCGTGGCCGCCGTTCCGTTCCTGAGTTTCGCGACGGCCTTGCGGGCTTCGGGATTTCCGGCGGCACCGGAGCAGACGCAGAGCTTCCTTGCAGCCGTTGGCGTTCTGGGGCCGCGCTCGATCCATGACGTGCGCAATGCAGCCCATGCGATCTTTGGCCCGGCGCCGGAACGTCAAGCCGCCTTCGACGATGTGTTCGACGCGATCTTCCTTGGCCGCAGCTTTGCTGCTCCGGCGGAGGGCGCGCCTGAGGACATGCCGAATGCCTATGACGGCGGTAACTTTGACCTGATGCCGGACGCCGACGAGGATGAGCCTTCGGGCGCTGAGGCAACCCAGGCCGAACGGCTCAACCAGCGCGCCCTGTCCGCAAGCGACGACGCCGGAACCTTGCGCCACTTCCGCCGCAACGCAGCCAAAGCCCTACCGCGGCGCATGTCACGGCGCACCCGCAGCGGCAAGGGCCAGCTGGCGGATGCGCGACGTGCCTTCCGTGACATGCTGCGCCGCGACGGTGAGATTGCTGATCTGCCGACTCGGACACGCCGGCAGCGCCAGCGTCGGATTCTGATGCTGATCGACGTGTCGGGTTCGATGAAGGCGGGCACCGACAGCCGCCTCAGGCTGGCCCACGCATTGGTGCAGGCGGGTGAGCGGGTGGAAGTCTTTACTCTCGGCACGCGGCTGACCCGTGTGACCCGCGCGCTCCGGCATCGCAATCGCGATCAGGCGCTGATGTTTGCGTCCGGTCTCGTAGCTGATTGGGACGGTGGGACCAGACTTGGTGACGCGCTGGCGATGTTTCTGTCGGTGCCGCGGTTTGCGTCATTCGCGCGCGGCGCGCTGACGGTCGTGGTGTCCGACGGCCTCGAACGCGGCGGGCCTGAGGCGCTGATCGCGTCGATGAGCAAGCTGCGCGGCCTCGCGTGGTCGGTCCTGTGGCTGTCTCCGCTGGCGAGCGATCCGACCTATCGTCCGGACACGGACGCCATGCGGATGATCGTTCCGATGCTCGACCATCTTGGCGATGGCAGTTCGGCTGAGACGCTGGCGGGCGAACTTCTCTCGTTTTCGCGGGGGACGCGATGATGCCGATCGTCGACGCCCATTTTCATGTCTGGCGCCAAGCCGATCTGCCATGGCTCAACGGACCGATGCAGCCGCGCATCTTCGGGCCTTACACGCCGATCCAGCGCGACTATCTGATGGACGAATACCACCGCGACATCGACGGAACCGGTGTCAATCAGGCGGTTTATGTCCAGGCGAACTGGCCGCCCGCCAAAGCGATGGATGAAGTGGCGTGGGTGTCGGACTTGTTTGACGACACGGGCTGGCCGCAAGCCATCGTCGGGTACGCAGATATGACGGTGGATGATGCGCGACCCGCGCTGGATCGATTGGCCGCTTTTCCGCTCGTGCGTGGCATCCGCCAACAGTTTCACTGGCACGAAAACGCTCTCTACCGTTTCGCAGCCCACGCGGATCTCTGCCGTGACGCCGCCGTGCAGCGCAATATTGCGCAGCTTTCGGACTATGGCTGGCCCTTCGACCTCCAGGTGTTTACGGACCAGATGGACGGCGCGTGCGCTCTTGCCGATGCCTGCCCAGAGGTGACGTTCGTCCTGCAGCATGCCGGCATGCTGGAAGACGTGAGCACCGAAGGCGTTGCTGCTTGGCGCTCCGGAATGGCGGCGCTTGCCGAGCGCTTAAACGTCATGGTCAAGCTTTCGGGTTTCGGCACCTTTCTGCACCGGTGTGACCCGGACCATATCGCCTGGCTTACGCGGGAAACACTTGCCCTCTTCGGCACCGATCGCTGCCTGTGGGGCTCGAATTTTCCGATCGAGAAGCTTTGGACTGACTACCCGAGCCTCTTGAACGCGCATCGCGCTGGGCTGGACGATTGCGACGCGACCGACGAGGCGTCGGTTTTTCATAACACGGCATGCCGGGTCTACCGGCTCAACTGACGAGGGAGGAAAGGCCATGGCTCTGGAAATCAAGGTGCTCGACTATGGCGATATCGAACTGGAATCGAGCTTTCTGGTGCTCGGTCGCGACTGCGGGCGCACCCGCCGCGTGCCCGTCTATGGCTTTGTGATCCTCGGCGGGCAATACCCGATCGTCGTCGACACCGGCTATCGTGACAACGCGATCATGGAAACGCTCGGCATGCGGGGGCTGCAGTTCCACGAGAACATGATCGAGCGCCAACTTGCCAATCACGGCGTGAAGATGGGTGATGTGCGCTACGTGCTGCATACCCACCTGCACATTGATCACGCCGGCAAGGACGACCATTTCTCAATGAACACCACGGTGGTGATCAACCGCCGTGAGCTTGAATACTCCGTGTCGGGGCTGATGCACCCACAATACCCAAAGCCGGACATCATCCATCTTGTGGAACGTCTGCACCATCCTGGCGCGTTGCGGCTCGAGGATCTTGAAATCTCGGGCCCGGTCGAGCTTATCCCCGGGGTCTATCTCGAGGCTGCCGGCGCCCATACCGAAGGCTCGATGAACGTCCACGTCGACACAGCTGACGGACGCGCGACGATCTGCGGCGACGTGATCTATGATTTCCAAGACCAGATCATCGATCCGGTCCGCTCCTTCGGTCCCGAGGAGTATCAGGTGACCGGCAATCACGGCGGATCGAAGCGCGGCGAAAAGGGTGCCATTCGTAAGCTGATGTATTCCGGCGCGAAATACCTCCTGCCGGTGCACGACAAACCCGCCCTGATCGAAAACGGCCGTGTCGTCGGGCGTCTCGATATGTCGATCCCAGGGCCCGCGACCCAGTCGGTGCCCCGGCGCGACTGGTTTCCGGCCTGAGCGGAGGGGACGTCGCCATGTCCCATCAAACGCTCGATCCTGCCTTCGCGCGGCTCATCGACGAACACGCTCCGGTCCGGCAGGTCGGGTCGGGGTTCACCTTCACCGAAGGCCCGATCTGGCATCCGGTGGAGCACTATCTCCTATTCTCCGACATGCCTGGCGATGTCCGCCGCCGCCTCGACCGGTCCGGTGTTCGCGAGGTCATGACCCCGTCCAACAAGGGCAACGGTCTGACCTATGACACAGGGCTGAACCTGCTTGTCTGCGAGCATTCCACGTCATCGGTGGCGCGGTTTGCTCCCGACGGTAGCCGGACGGTTCTGGCGAGCCATTTTGAGGGGCGGGAGCTCAACTCGCCGAATGACCTCTGCGTTAAGTCCGATGGGTCGATCTGGTTCACTGACCCCTGGTATGGCCGGATGCCGGGCTTTGGCGTGGAGCGGCCGCGTGAGCTGGGCTGGCAGGGTGTTTTCCGCATTTCGGCCAACCATCGCCCTGGCGACGAGCCCCAACTGGTGGTTGATCGCTACACATTCACGATGCCGAACGGGCTCTGCTTCTGCCCGACCGAGGACCGGCTCTACATCAACGATACCGAGCAGGCGAACATCCGCGTCTATGATGTCGATGGCGAGCGGCTCCTGAACGGTCGCATCTTCGCAAGCGGCATCAAGGACAGCCTGCTGCCCGGCGTGCCCGATGGTATGAAATGCGATGCCGAAGGCAATGTCTGGGTAACCGCGCCGGGCGGGCTGTGGGTCTACGATCCCTCGGGCAAGCTGATCGGCAAGGTCGGTATTCCCGAACTCCCGGCGAACCTGCATTGGGGCGGCCCAGACTGGCGCACGCTCTATGTCTGTGCATCGACCAGCGTCTACGCCGTCGATACGAAGGTCGGGCCGCGCAACGAACCATTCATGAGCGTGCGCGGTGCTGCAAAAGCGACGGCTACGACGTCGTCGACCGCACCACCGCTTGGGACGGGCGATGACCTCCGTCTGGATGCGTCGCGCTGCGCGCTGGTCATCCAGGACATGCAGAACGACGTCGTGATGGAGGGTGGGGCCTTCGCCGAGTCCGGCTCGCCAGGTCATTGCCGGGAGCAGAATGCGATCGCAAACATTGCCCGCCTCGCCGAGCGCTGCCGGCAGCTTGGCATCCCGGTGATCCATGTGCATTTCGTCGTTCCGCCCGGTGCCCGGGGGCTGACGCTCAATGCGCCGCTGTTCGAAGGCGTGATCGACGCCAATGCGCTCGTCAAAGGCAGTTGGGGTGCCGCGGCTGTGCCCGGCCTGGAGCCCCAGGGTGATGATCACGTGGTCGAGAAGAACCGCATGTCGGCCTGGGAAGGCAGCCAGCTCGAGACGATCCTCAAGGCTGAGGGCCGCGACCTGATCATCGAGACCGGGGCATGGACCAACATGTCCATCGAGCACACAGCCCGCACCGGTGCCGACAAGGGCTATGTCATGGTCATTCCCGAAGATGGCTGCTCGACGATGAATGCCGACTGGCACAACGCATCCATAAACTACGCGCTGCAGAACGTGGCGCTCGTCACCCAAACCGACGCCGTCATCAGAGCGCTCGGCTAACCCTTGGGAGTGTTTTGATGTTTGAGGGGCAGACCGCCATCGTCACCGGTGGCGCGCAGGGCATCGGCTATGCGGTCGCGAGACGGCTGCATGCGGGTGGCGCTCATGTCGTGCTTTGGGATCTTGACGGAGCGCTTGCGGAGAAAGCCGCAGCAGACCTCAGCACACGTGCCGAGGGAGCCGCCATCGATGTTACCGATGCCGCAGCCGTTGCTGACCTTGCATCCCAAACCGCATCTCGGCTGGGGCGGATCGACGTTCTCGTGACGTCCGCCGGTATCGCAGGCTCGAATGCGCCGGTCACCGAGTATTCCGTCGATGAGTTTCACCACATCGTTGCCGTCAATCTCCATGGCGTGTTTCATTGCTGTCGCGCGGTGCTCCCTCACATGAGGGCGGCGGGCTACGGGCGGATCGTCAACATCGCCTCGGTCGCGGGCAAGGAAGGCAACCCCAATGCCGGTGCGTATTCTGCGTCGAAGGCGGGTGTGATGGCACTCACCAAGACGCTCGGCAAGGAGCATGCGGGGGAGGATATCGCCGTCAACTGCGTGACGCCTGCAGCTGCCCGCACGCGCATCTTTGACCAGATGAGTGAAGAGCACATCCAGTACATGCTCTCGAAGATTCCGCGCGGCCGGTTTCTTGAAGTTGACGAAGCCGCCGCCATGATCGTCTGGATGTGCGGGCGGGAAAATTCGTTTACGACGGGCGCGGTCTTCGATCTTTCGGGTGGCAGGGCGACCTATTAGCGGTGTAGCCGTTCGCGGGGTGGCCTGACGACGAAGACCCACGCGGCGCAGCGCCGCCATGAAGGTGGTCGTCTTCCATTTGCCGAGTGGAACCGTGGCAATCAGCCGCTCGCCTTTGGGTGCCCAGCCCTGGGGGGGGGGGCGTCATGTCGGTCGTCGCCCAGGTCTCGGCGATAAAGACCAGGCGGGCGGGATCGATGCGGCCTTAACATCTGCGCCACTCGGCGCGGCGGCGGGCTACGTCCGGACGGTCGCGTTCCAAGGCTGCGAGCGTCTTTTTTTACTGTAGCGCCTTGGCGGAAGAAGCGGCTCATCATGCCGGTATCGGCCTTCACGCCGCGTTCGGCGGCAAGGCGGTCCACAGCGCCTGAAGCGTGATGTCGGGCTGCTCGAGGCGTACCGCTGCAACAAAGCCAAGATGTGGCGCCAGGACCGAGGGGCGATGGCCGCCAGGCAGCTCATACCCGCGTTCTCGACCGCATCAATCACACGGCCGCGCAAGTCCTGCGAATAGGCTCATCCCATCCATGCCGGCCTCCTGCTCCGGTCGGCATGATGAATGACATCAACTCTGATTTGGGAATTCCCGCCGATTCAGCCTAATCGCAGCACGCTCTAAAGGCCAAACCCGCCGTCGATCTTCAGTTCGCCACCGGTCATGAACGCACTTTCGTCGCTTGCCAGATAGACCGCAAGCAGTGCGATCTCTTCCGGCGTGCCGAGACGTCCCATGGGCTGGCGCGCAATGAAGGCCGCGCGATTGTCTTCATAGGTGCCTGGCAGTGCGCTGATGCGGTCTTCAAGGCTCGGGCTCTGTATCGTGCCCGGACAGATCGCATTGCAGCGGATACCGCGGCCGATGAAATCGGCTGCGACCGATTTGGTCAGACCAATCACCGCAGCCTTTGATGCCGCGTAGACGAACCGGTTGACGGTGCCCTTTTGCGACGAGACGACCGACGCGATGTTGATGATGGATCCACCACCGGCATCGAGCATCTTTGGCAGAAAGGCGCGCAGCGTCCGCCACATCGACTTCACGTTGACGTCGAACGAGATATCCCAGTTGGTCTCGTCGCAGTCGAGCACGGTTCCCTGATGCACATAGCCGGCGCAATTGAACAGGATATCGACGGCTCCGACACGATCAGCCATTGCGGTCACGGCATCGGTATCGCGGGCGTCAAGCACATGTGTTTCAAGTCCCGGTATGTCGCTCGCAAGGCGCTTCAGAAGATCAGGATTGATGTCGGTCGCGATGACGCGCGCCCCGTCTCGCGCGAACGCATGTGCCGTCGCGGCGCCTATGCCTTGTCCCGCGGCGGTGAGAAACGCCGACTTCCCCGCAAGCCGTGCCATTGCACTCTCCCTTTCCAATCTCAACCCAATGTTCCTAAACCGATTTGCGGCCCATGTCAGAGGAAAAAGGGCATCGTCAGAGGAGCTTGGCTGATGGCACGCCCACAGCCGCCCAACGCCGTTTTGGGTGTAAATGACCTCGGCGCCAGCGAGGGCGCGGGCAGCCGGCGTCTCACCCGGCTCGCCATCTGTTTCGACAAGCGCCCAGCCGAGAGAGTTCGTGCCGAGGTCGAATCCCAGTGTCGTGATGTGATCAGCCATATCAACAGCTTATAGGACGCGTGAGTCCGTTGATCACTCCCGCAGGCCGTGCAACTGTGTAGTCGTTCAGAAATCGCAGTCCAGCCGATAACGAGCTGAGATGGCACCAGATAAGGCGCCCGCTCCGGCGGGCGCGTTTTCGTTGGGTGCAACGTGGATCCAGCCATTCGCCCATTCTGACGGGAAGACTAGAACTGGACCGACAGCGTTGAAACAGTCGCTGTCTCATCGGCCTTCGAGGTCAGACCGCGCATACCTGTTGCCGTTTCTCACGCAGCTTTGCTGCCCGCGTCGTCAATCTGCCGCCAGATCTGCTTCCCGTGAGACACGGCCTCAAACGAAAGTCGCAGATTGGCGCTTTTCAGCGTCATTTACCGTGCGGCAAAGAGTTTTGAGGATACTTCGAAGACTTGTCTTCAGACGGTCGGCGCCTTGTTGTGAAAAAGCTCTTCGCCAATGCCTTTCGCGCGGTCGCGGCCTCTCTCAAGAGCCCGATTTGCCAGCGGCTGTGCGCAATCGTCTTTGTCATCGTTCTGGTGACTGATCTTACAATTGCCGGCGTGATGTTTCTCCACGAGCGGGCCGCATTCGAACGCACCCTTCACGACCGCGCGGTCTCTTATGTGCGCAGTTCGGTCGACATCACGACCTTTCCCGATATCGACAAACTCGTAAAGTTCGGCGAAAACCTTGTCGCTTCGACCGAGATTTCAGGTGGCATCTACATCAACTCGATCGGTGAGGAAGCCGGTCAGTTCGGTGCCAGGCCTTGGCTAACCTGGCAAGCGGCTCAAATGCAGGCGCTTCCGTGGCGACTGTCGGACTATGGCCTAGCCTTCGATACGTTTATCAAACCTGCTGAAACCGGGTTGAGCTACGGCCTGTTGTTGCGCCTCGATTCGAGCGCGGCCTGGAGCCAGCTCTTAATCCATACCAGCCTCAAGGCGCTGACCGCATTTGTGTCAGCAGCGCTGATCGCAATGTTCTCCATGGCTGTCATGACCTTGCTCGTGCTGCGGCCGGCGCGGAAAATGTCACGTGCGATCGACCACGCCCTACGCACGCCGGAAAAGGCGATCCAGTCGCTTGCACGGCTGCATTCCAGCGATGAACTCGGTGTTCTCGGCCGCAATATCGACCAGCTTCTGTTCCTGGTCGGCACGACATATGTCGAGGATCTGGCGACCGCTGCCGCGATCAATGAGCAGGTTCCGGCCGCGATTCTGACGTTCTCCGAAGATGGTCATCTGATGAGCGCCAATTCGGCTGCTTTACGCCTGTTCCAGGTGGAAACGCTCGAAGATCTGGGTCTGCAGCAATATTCCGGTTTCGTCTCGGTTCAGGGCAAGGCGCGTATCGCATCCGAGCTGATCCAGCGCGGGCGTTTCTTTGGGCCGGCCGATGCCATCGTCGCAGCGGATATGATCCCGTGCTTGATCGGTGGTGATCGTGTCTTGCGCACGGATGGCTCGATTGCGCGGTACTTCCTGATGCTGATGGATGTGCGCAATTTCGTCGCCGACATGCGCACGGAACGGGCCAAGCGGCGCAATGCCGAGGAAACAGTGGCTCTGGCACGGCGGACCATCGATGAAATGCAGGACAAGACTGATGCTTATGCTTTGCTGTTCGAGATCGATCAGACCAAGTCGGCCGCTGCCAAACCAATGACCCTTCGCCCTGATGCGCTGGTGTCGAGTTGGCTGGTCGATGCCGCCAAGGCCGGCAAGATCCTGTCTGCCAGGGCCACCCATGAGCGTCTGCCGCCGGTCAAGACATCGTTTAAGGACACCGAGCGGATTTTCGAGTTGGCGCTGTCGGTCGTCGCAGCCCGCAGTGGCGAAACGACGCCGCTGCTCGACGTCACCGGCGGCCTGCACGGTCAGAGTGAGGCCGCGTTCCGTGTCCGCGAGCAATCGCCAACAGCCAATGTCGGCAAGACCGCACCTCAAGGGCGCACGGCCGATGTCGATGTTCAGGTCGCCGCCATCAACAGGCTGGCCAACCGCACTGGTGGCCGGCTCATGCAATCGCTGAGTGGCAAGGGTGAGCCGAACGAAATCAGCTTCACGCTGCCTGCAGACCATGCCTTGATCCGCCGGACGGGTGTTATCTATCGCAATGATATCTTCGGCAAGGCGGCCTAGGCTGTATCGATCAGCCGGGCCTGATCAAGCGCATGGTTGGCGCGGATTTGACCGACTTGCGGCCTTTGCGTGATAAGACGAACGCGTTAGAACGGCGTTGATATGATCGTGGATGGCCGTTGTGGCTTAGGGGGCGAGAGTGGGTCTAACCTCACGCAGGTTGAGTGTTGCGCTTCTGGCCATGCTGCTGCTCGTTATCGGCTCCAATCATGGGCAGGCCGCGCCGGCGCTGGTATTCGATATCGCCACAGGTGATGTCTATCACGAACATGAAGCAACCCGGCTGTGGCATCCGGCCTCGCTCACAAAGATCATGACGACCTATGTCGCGCTAAGGGCCGCCTCGCAGCGCCGCATTCCGCTCGACACTCCACTTGTCATGTCTGAGAACGCAGCCGCTGAACCACCGAGCAAAGTGGGACTGCCCGTTGGTCAGTCGATCCAACTCGGCACGGCGATCCAGATCATCATGATCAAGTCAGCCAACGACATTTCCGTTGCTATCGCCGAGGGCATCGCCGGCACGGAAGAGGGCTTCGTTCAGATGATGAACAGCGAGGCCCGGCGGCTTGGCATGACCAGCACGCGGTTCGCCAATCCCCACGGCCTGCACGATCCGCAACAGGTGACGACGGCCCGTGACATGGCGATCCTGAGCCGGGCGCTTTTGCGTGAATTTCCACAGTTCCACTACATCTACCGCATGCCGTCGGTTGTCTTCGCCGGCAGCCGGCTGCGCGGGCACAACACGCTGCTCGGCCGCTATGACGGCGCCGACGGGCTCAAGACCGGCTTTGTCTGCGCATCCGGCTTCAACATTGTTGCGACCGCGACCCGAAACGGTCGCCGTCTCGGTGTCGTCATCATGGGCTCGCCGAACGCCAGTGTCCGCCACGATTACGCGACCTATCTGCTGAGCCAGGCCTTCGACAGCCGGGTATCCACCCGTCTGTTCGGTTTTGCTTCAGCAACACGCAATCTCAACGATCTGCGCGCGACGACGCAAGGCCCCGCCAATATGCGGCCCTATGTCTGCGGCCCGCGCTCGCAACGCCAGCCGGTCCCCCCCACGCTTGCGAGCTATGGTGTGACACTGCCGGACGCAACAGTGATCGAAAGTCCCGATCTGCCGGTGACCGCGCGTGCCAACATTCCCATGCCACGACCGAACCCGCTACGGCTATCCGGTCAGCTCCGCGTCACGGAAGACGTTGATCCGCGCTACCCGCTTGCGCCGGAGATCCCATTGCCGCGCTCAAGGCCACTGATTCAGTAGATCTAGAGCATGATGCATTCAGATCGAACCGGGCCACGTCAATCTGATCGCGTTTTGCTCTAGACGCGCTCGATCTCGTAAGTGAACAACTCACCGTCCTGAGATTGGCTCAAGAGCCTGTGCCCGCTTTCCTGGCAGTAGTGCGGGATATCAATCACCGAGGCCGGATCGGTCGCCTCGACGACCAGAACGGCACCTTTGGGGAGCCCGGCCAGCGCCTTGCGCGCTTTGAGCACGGGCAGCGGGCACAACAGGCCGCGCACGTCGAGGGTCGTTTTACTGTCCATCGCCGGTATTTCCGTTTTCATCGCCGACACCTGCCGATGCACGCGGCGAAACGCAAGACCAATTGTCATCGCCGAAAACGATCCCATGTTACATTTCTGTGACCGGCATCCAATGCCCGTCCGGATCGGCGCGTTCACTCTGCCCGCCAGTCCGACACGCGCGAGAGACATCGCCGGCGCGATCCCGTTTATCGCCTCAGGTCGAAGCGGCTTGAGGCGATAAACGTGATCTAGGAGGAAACCTAAGGTGGGCGTAAGCCGTTTTGCCGATCGGATACGGTCCGATCTCATCTATGCACGTGGATTTCTCGGTACGCTGCCGAAGGTGACGGGTCTTGCAAAGACACCCGATCAGACGATCGTCGACCGGGTGATTGCCTGGGGCGCCGCGCGAGGGGACACGCCTGCGCTTGTCAGCGACCTGCAAAGCCTCAGCTATGCCGGATTGTCAGCCCGTGCCGGACAATACGCCCGCTGGGTGCGCGGGCTTGGGCTGGGCAAGGGCGATGTCGTTGCGTTGATGCAGCCCAACAGTCCCGAATACATGGCAGCCTGGATCGGAGTTGCCAGCACGGGCGCAAGTTGCGCCCTGATCAACACCCATCTGGCCGGCACCCCGCTTGCGCATGCACTCAACATCGTGCCAGCAGACCATCTGTTGATCGATACCCGCTATCTGCCGACCCTCGAGGCGATACGCGGCGATCTGACCCGGTCCCTGACCCTTTGGACCGCGGGCGGCGTCCATGATGGCCTTGCCAATACCGACGCAACGCTCGATGCCATTCCCGCGACCCCGCTTGGCGCAGACGAGCGTGCGGACCTCCATATCGAGGATCCTGCACTTTACATCTACACCAGCGGTACCACCGGGCTGCCCAAGGCCGCGGTGATCAATCACTATCGGGTTCAGGCAGCAATGATCGGTTTTTCCGGTCTGTCCGGCGCAAAACCATCCGACCGCATCTATATCGCCCAGCCGATGTATCACACGACAGGCGGCGTGCTGGCTCCCGGCATCGCGCTCGAAGCCGGTGGTGCCGCCGTGGTGCGCGAGGAGTTTTCCGCAAGCGCGTTTTGGGACGACATCGTGCGCCATGACTGCACGATGTTTCAGTATATCGGCGAACTGTGCCGCTATCTTCTGAATGCGCCAATAACGGCCAATGAGACCCGACACCGCATCCGGCTGTGCAATGGCAATGGGTTGAGGCCGGACATCTGGCCAGCGTTTCAAGAGCGGTTCCACATCCCGCGCATCTTCGAGTGGTATGCCGCGACCGAGGGCAATGTCACGCTGTTCAACCTCGACGGTAAGGTCGGCTCGATTGGTCGAATCCCACCCTGGATCGCACATAAGTTCCCGATCAAACTCGCCCGCCACGCTCTCGGCAGCGGTGATCTCGAACGCGATGCCCAGGGACGATTGATCGAATGCGGCGCCGATGAGATCGGCGAGGCCATCGGGCTCATCACCAATGATCCACAAAAGCCAGCCGGGCGCTTCGATGGATATGCCGATCGCGAGGCGACAAGCCGCAAGATCATCACAGACGGCTTCGAGGAGGGGGACCGCTGGTTCCGAACCGGTGATCTCCTCAAGCGCGATGCAGACGGCTACTACTACTTTGTCGACCGGATCGGCGATACGTTCCGCTGGAAAGGTGAGAATGTCTCCACCACCGAGGTCGAGCACGTCCTGACCGGTTTCCCCGGTATCGAGGCCGCTTCTGTCTATGGTGTCGATCTGCCAGGTCACGACGGGCGCGCAGGCATGGCGGCGCTGGTGTGTGATGGCGAGCTTGATCTCGAAGGGTTCCACCGTCACGTGACGGACAATCTAGCAAGCTATGCGCGCCCCGTTGTGCTCAGGTTGAAGCCGGAACTTGACAGAACCGGCACGTTCAAGCTCAAGAAAGTCGATCTCAAATCCGATGGCTGCGACCCGGAACAGTCGGTCGACCCGCTTTATTTCGATGATCGCGCTACGGGCACCTATCGCCCGCTCGATCCGGATCTGTGGCAGCGTCTGAACCGTGGAGAGATAAGGCTGTGAATGATCTTGCGCTCGATGTCCTGGACTTCTGGTGGACGGCTGGGCCGGAGCGCTGGTTTGCCCGCTCCGACGCGTTCGATGCCGATTGCAGGCACCGGTTTCTCGCAAGCCACGAGGCCGCCGCCGCCGGCAGCTATGACGACTGGCGCGGGGCACCCCATAGTGCGCTGGCGCTGATCCTGCTGCTCGACCAGATGCCGCGCAATCTGTTCCGTGAGGATGCCAGAGCCTTCGCGACCGACGCCAAGGCGCTGCAGGTCGCACAAGAGGCCGTGGCGCATGGCTTTGACAAAGCTTATGCCAACATCGAACGGCGCTTCTTCCATATGCCCTTCATGCATTCGGAAGATCTCGACATGCAGCAACGTTGCGTCGACCTTTGTCTCGCCGCGAAGGATCAGGAAGGCGTCTATTACGCCATGGTGCATCTTGACGTGATCCGCCGTTTCGGCCGTTTTCCGCACCGAAATGTTGCACTCGGTCGCACCTCAACGCCGGAAGAAATCGCATTTCTGGACGGGGGCGGTTTCAGCGCCTGACATATTCAAGCTTGCACGGTTTCTCACGGCCTCGCTCGGGGGAGGGCGGAGCGCTTACCCGCTGTTCACCCTAACCAACAGCTTAGGTATTTCCACAAGACTTCCGTAACGCACACACGCTACCCAAAGGATTGGACGGCAGTTTAGGCCTACAACTTTAAGGGGATGACGGCGGCGTGACCTACTCGGACATGACGGCGCAAGCGCAACCGGTCGGCGGAGATGGTCCATATGGCCGCATCGCACGGTTTCGGCGCACGGCGCTTGATATCCTTGCCGGCGCCGATGATCGCCGCCTTGCGCAGCGTACAGCGCTATATGCCTTCGCTATCCGGGCAGCCAGCGCGGCACTTGCCTATCTGAGCCAGGTTATCCTGGCACGCTGGATCGGTGACTACGATTATGGCCTCTTCGTCTTCGTCTGGGTCGCCATGGTGCTGGTCGGCGGTATCGTGCCGCTTGGCTTCACCACAACCGTGCAGCGCTTTGTTCCGCACTATTCCGAGACCGGTCAATGGGATCTCGCGCGTGGCTTCACGCGCGGCGTCGCACTGCTTGTCGTCGGAACGGCGCTGGTCTTTTCCGTATTCGCGCTGGGTGCCGTCTGGTTGTTTCAGGACGCGCTGTATCCAAGCTATCTCCTGCCGATCTGCCTTGGTCTGATTGCGCTACCCTTGTTTGCGCTCACCGAGTTTCAGGACGGCATTGCGCGCAACCACAATTGGGTCGGCATCAGCCTGGCATTGCCTTACATCGCACGTCCGCTGGCGATCATCGGCCTGCTCTGGCTGATGGTCGAATTCGGCATGGAGGCGGATGCGGTTACGGCTGTGGCAGCGCTCGTTATCGCTGTGTGGGCCATCGCGGTCGTGCAATTGCTGCTGATCCGCTCACGGCTCAGCAGCAAAGTGCCGGCCGGCCCGCGGGCCTATGATTGGAAGCTGTGGTTCAAGGCATCGCTGCCGGTCCTCTTCGTTGAGGGCTTCTATCTGATGCTGATCAACGCCGATGTGTTGATCCTGTCGATCTTCAAGTCACCTGACGAGGTCGGTATCTACTATGCGACGGTGAAGACGCTTGCTTTGGTCGCTTTCGTCTATTTTGCGGTCGTTGCAGCGTGCGCGCACAAATTCGCCACCTATCACGCCGCCGGCGATCACGAGAAACTGCACGCCTTCGTCCGCGACTCCGTCACTTGGACTTTCTGGCCATCGCTGGCGGTCACCGTCGTTCTGCTGGCTGCGGGACCGTTCCTGCTTGGCCTGTTCGGCGAGGCGTTTCTGGCCGGCTATCCGCTGATGTTCATCCTGGCGGTCGGGCTTTTGGCACGCGCCGCGGTTGGGCCGGTCGAACGGCTTCTCAACATGCTTGATCAGCAAAACGCCTGCGCGCGTGCCTATGCGGGAGCCTTTGCGGTCAATATTACACTGAACTTCGTGCTGATTCCGATCTACGGCCTGAAAGGGGCGGCGATCGCGACGACGACTGCGCTGATCGTGGAATCGATCTTGCTGTTCAACACGGCACGCACCCGGCTTGGGATAAACGTCCTTATTTGGAGCCCAGGCGGGGGCAATCGTGCCACGGTGAAACAGCAGGCGAGTTCCGACGGATGACAGTCACTGACACCCAACATGCTGCGACGATTGCGGCTCCAGTTCCCCCCGTGGGCCAGGAGCGCCGCAGCAAGGTCGCGCTGTCACCTGTGCATGATGCAATTGTCCACGAAACCGAGACCATCCGGGTCGATTGGCGCAAAGGCGAGACAATCACGGCGCTTGTGCCGGCCTGGCGCAGCCTTGCGGCTCGAACCGGCCAGCCGAACATCTTTCATGATCCGGACTTTCTCTTGCCTGCGGTGACCACGCTTGGCCTGTTGCCAAATCTTGAAACGGTCGCGGCTTGGGAGCGAGCGCCGCGCGTTGAGGGTCGGCCGCGGCTTCTCGGGATATTTCCGTTCCTGCGCCATCGACCCTGGGGTTTACCAATCACGGTCGCGCAATGTGTCACCCATGCCTATGGCCCGGCTGGAACCCCGCCAATTGATAGTGAGAATGCCCGCGACGTGATGCGTGCGCTTGTCGATGCCTTCGCAAGCTCACACAAACTGCCGCAGGTCGTCTCCGTGCCGTTTCTCAGCCTGTCATCAGATGTTGCGACGGCGTTGGTCGGGGCACCTTACAGGCAGGCCCATTTCGGCGGCTATCTGCGCGCCATGCTGTCAACCGAGCTTGACGGAGAGGCGTATCTCAACGCTGCCCGCAAGCCCAAACAGCGTAAGCGCATGGCTCAGCAGGCACGCCAGCTCGCCAAGCTAGGCACTGTTGAAACGCGCAGTGTCACGGGCAGTGCTGTCGCAGCGGCGGCCGAACGGTTTCTGACGATTGAACGCAAGGGCTGGAAGGGCCGACGCGGAACGGCCATGGCGTCCGATGACAAGACCGCCACCATGTTCCGTGACCTCACCGGTCGGCTGGGTCATCGTGACCAGTGTGTCATCTACGAACTCACTTTGGACGATCAGGTTATTGCAAGTTTCGTGTTGCTGATCGCGGGGTCGCATGGCTGGCTGTGGAAAGGCGCTTTCGACGAGGACTATGCGCGTCAATCACCCGGCCAGCTTCTAACAGAAGATTTGGTGCGCCAGGTCCTGACAAGACATCCGGGCCTTGTGATCGATTCCTGTGCCCTGCCGGGCCATCCGATGATCGAGCACATCTTCCGCGAGCGTATTGCTTATGCCGATCTTCTACTCGATGTCCGCGAGGACGGCCACGGTCTGGCCTTTCCGACCGCCGTGTTCCTCGAAACCCTGCGCCGCTCGGGCCGTCACTATGCCCGCCAACTGCTCAAGCCGTGGCGCGAGCTACGAGCGCGGGGCATGGGCGGGCTGAAGCGCGCCTTCGGCAAGGCTCCACGCGTTTGACGTTCCACGATGCTCTAGCCGCTGTCCCGCAACAGTCGGCGGATGATCTTGCCGGTCGTCGTCATCGGCAGGCTGTCGACGAAGGTGATCTCACGGGGATATTCATAGGCTGCAAGCCGGGTTCGGACATAGTCCTGGATGTCAGCGGCGAGCGCGTCGTCGCTTGCAACATCATCGCGCGGCACAATGAACGCCTTGACGATCTCGGTACGGATCGGATCAGGCTTGCCGATCACGGCAGCCAGCCGCACGGCTGGGTGGCCAAGTAGGCAATCCTCGATCTCGCCGGGACCGATACGATAGCCGGCGGAGGTGATCACATCGTCGTCACGGCCGACGAAAAACACGTAGCCCTCGCCGTCGGTGTGGCCCTCGTCGCCGGTCGTCATCCAGTCACCGATGAACTTGGCTTCAGTCGCCTCGGGCCGGTTCCAATACTCAAGAAACATCACCGGATCGGGCCGCTTCACCGCGATCTGACCTGTTTCGCCGGGCGGCAGGACCTGGCCATTTGTATCAATCACCGCAACTGTGTGACCCGGCACCGGCCTGCCGATTGCGCCCGGTCGGCTGACACCGATCGCGGCACAGGACGACAGGACGAGATTGCATTCGGTCTGGCCGTAGAACTCGTTGATCGTCACGCCGAGCTCAGTCCGGCCCCAGTCATAGGTCTCGCGGCCAAGCGACTCACCCCCCGAACCGACGGTCCTGATGCTCAAATCGTAGCGCGCCGAAGGACGTTCCACTGTACGCATCAACCTGAGCGCGGTTGGTGGGATGAAAGTGTTGCGGACGCCCAAGTCTGCGCACAGTCGGAATGCGTGCTCGGGATCGAACTTGTCGGCCCGATGTGCGACCACTGGAACGCCGAACCACAGGGATGGCAGGAGCACGTTCAGCAAGCCACCAGCCCACGCCCAGTCCGCCGGCGTCCACATCAGATCGCCCGGCATGGGAAAGAACTCGTGCGGCATCTGAACGCCGGGCAGGTGACCTGTAAGCACACGATGGCCGTGCAGCGCACCCTTGGGCGGGCCGGTGGTGCCGGATGTGTAGATCATCATCGCGGGCGTATCGGGGCCGGTGATGGCGTTGGTGAACGTCGCCTGCGCTCTGTCGAGCACCTCGTGGAAACTGAGCGCGCCGTGATCGCCTGGCCCGTCGATCGACAGGATGTGCTTGAGGCTTGGTGGCGATTCTACCATCTGGGACAGCTTGTCGAGCCCGGCCTGGCAGGTGATCAACGCCGCAGCACCTGAATCCTCCAGCCGATATTCAAGTGCATCCGGTCCGAACAGAAGTGCCATCGGCACCGCGATTGCGCCAAGCTTGTAGATCGCGAGATGGCTGATCGCCGTTTCGGGGCATTGCGGCAACAGGATCGCCACTCTGTCGCCGCGCGCGACGCCCATTGCCTTCAGCCCGTTGGCGAGCCGGTCTGTCCTGCTACGCAGAGCACCAAAACGGGTCTCGGTGATGCCGCCATCCGGGTCCACTGAGAGGATCGCAGGCCGCTCCGGCGCCCGGACGGCCCAGCGGTCGCAGCACATCGCGGCGATGTTCAGATCGGTCGGTATGTCCCAGGCAAACCCCGCGACAAGCCCATCGTAATCATCGGCTTTTGGCAAAAGAACCATAAGATCTGGCAGTTTAGAAGCGTCAGGCCGGCTGCGCCATAACCAGCACCCAATAGACCTTGTATTTCGTATTGGGCATGAACTGCGCCGCGACACCCATATGGGCAGCCTGCTCCATCAGCATGGTCGCATTGTGCTGTGACGAATCCCGCCAGCCGGAAAACGCCTCGGCAATGGTGTAATAGCCGGCTGTCACCGTCTCGCGCACGTCTTCCGCATCATATCCTGCACCCGTCAGACGAATATCGAGCCGTCCGTCAGGGCGCACGGTCGGTGACTGCCGGGCGCGGTCACCGGTCTCGCGCGCATAGCCCTGCGCCAGCGCCATCAAACGCGGCTCCAGGACCACCGGCCTACGGCCATTGTTGGTCCGGTGGCCGTTGACCATGGTCAGCATGGTGTTCGGATCGAAGCGCGCACCGGGTTCGGCCAGATTGCGGTAAAAGGCCGGCGTCGTATTGCGATCTGTATCAGCGCAACCGGCGAGCAGAAGCCCAGTGGATGTGGCCGTCAGCAGAAAGGCGCGGCGGGACAGCTTGGATCTCGTCATCACGATGTGGCCTCACCGGTTTGGGCTGGCGGCAGTGCGATCGGTTCGGCACCGGGCACAGTCGACTTGATATGCAGATCGCGCTGCGGGAAGGGGATCTCGATACCGGCCTTGTTGAAGGCGCGGAAGATGGCAAACCTGAGATCGGAATGCACGGTCAGGACATAATCGACGTCAGGGATGTAGGCATAAAGCGCGAAGTTGAGCGAACTATCGCCGAACTCCATGAAGTAAACGTTCGGCGCGGGATAACTCAACACCCGCTCATGGGCATGGGCACAGTCGAGCAGGATCTCGCGGACATGGTCGACATCTGAGTCGTAGGACACACCTATCGACACCACGATGCGGCCCATCATGTTGTTCAGCATCATGTTCTTCACGACGCCAGAAATAAGGTCTGAATTCGGCACGACGACGGTCGCCCTGTCGAAGGTTTCGATCTGTGTTGCACGCACGCTGATCCGCCTGACATAGCCCTGTTCGGCGCCGACGACGATCCAGTCACCGACCTTGATCGGCCGTTCGGCGAGGAGGATCAGGCCTGACACGAAATTGTTGACGATCGATTGCAGGCCAAAGCCGATACCAACGGACAGGGCACCGGCGACAATCGCCAGATTGGCTAGATCAAGACCGACAAAGGACACCGCGAAAGCTGCCGCTGCCACGATCCCGACATAACCTGCGGCGGTCCTAAGCGATGTGCGGATGCCGATATCGAGCCTGGTGCGCGGCAGATACTTCATCTCCAGCCAGTGCTGGAATGTGCGTGTGACCACCACACCAACGAAAAAGAGCGTGACGGCCGCCAGGATTGTGGACAGCGAGATCGTCACGCCGCCGAGCTGGAACCCGAAAAAAGCCTGACGGAACCAGTCGAGCCAGTCCGATGGTTCAAAGCCCCATGGGGCCAGAATGGTAACTGCCGCAAGGATGATCACGACGAGCTTCAGCAGACCGCTGGCCAGCGCCGTGATCTGCCCGATGATGCTTTGGCCGACGCCAAGGGTCCGTGTGATCGCGCGCGAGACGGGGCGTGTCGGATCGCCGAGCCGCTCGAAGCCGCTGTCAATGAGGATCAACATGATCGCAACGACAGCGATCACGGCGCTCGCCGATACGGCCTGGGTCGCGAGATAGCTTGCAAAGGCGGTATACCCGGTGACGGCAGCGACAATGACGGTCAATGACAATAGCCAAAGCGTGATCCGAAACAGGATGCGCCGCGGTGACGGGCCCACGTCTTCGTCATCCGATGCCCCGTCTTCCCGCAGGGATCGCGATGCAGCGGCCGCTCTCAGACACAGAACGGTCAGAACCGCGATGATCGCGGCGGCAAGCGCGGTCACAGCCACATCCACGTCAAGCGGTGAGGCGAGGACATCGAGCAACGTGTCGAGGAACTGATCGATGGCAAACACGCCAGCGATCACGACAATCAGGCTGTAAAGCCGCCAGGCTGTCGGTGTGTCGTAATCGGCGATGCGCCATCCCGGAACGGCCGGTGCGAGAATTGCTCGTGCGAGCGCGGTCAGGAAGAAATAGATGCCAAGCGCGCCAGCAAGACCGAGCAAGAGCTGATTCAGCCGGCGCGGTGTAACCGCGATGACTTCCAAACTGCCGAAGACAGTGCCGAAGGCCAACATTGGTAGCACGAAATACAGAAACGCCACCCAAGCAGCGCCAACCGCTTTGGCGAACGCATCCGGCGCCTCCATCTCGGGATCGCGGATGACCAAGCGCAGCAAGCGGCTACGCAGAACGGTCAGAATCAGTGCTGCAACGACGATCGCGACCAGCAATACAAACGTTTTGATCGGCGTTAGATTGGCGCTCATGACACGGCTGGAATCGCCCAGGAGTAATCTCAACGCACGCATCGTGGCGGGAAAGTCCGTAACGGCTCTTTGCCACAGAGCCGGGGACAGCAGCGACGACCCGCGTTCGGCCAAGGTTCGGGCGAACAGGTCGCGACGCCGTTCGGCCAGCGCGTTGACGATCTGCTCGCCGCGGGCGATCAGAAGTTGGCCGCGCTTGGCGGCCGCATCGGTTTCAGCAATGACGACCTCAAGCTGAGCGCGTGTTTCTTGCACCGATATGGCTTCCGGCGGTGCACCCTCCTCGGGCGGAGAACCGAGCCCTTCGAGCCGTTCCAACAATTGGTCGAGAATCGGGTCAATCTCGTTGGTCAGAAGCCGCACCTCATCGATCAGCGGCGTAACGCGCTGGCGGAGTTCTGCGATATCGCCTTGATCGAGTTCGTCGCGCAGCAAGGCCGCCTCAGCTTGCTGATAAACAATCCCGATGCCTTCAAACCGGGTCTCGGCTCCAATGAGGATTTCGGACAAGGCAGCTGAGAGCTCGCCGTTCCCGACCGACTGCGGTAGCTCCGGCTCACCAGGCGCATCGTTGGTCGTGTCGGGCTCAGTCTCGGCACCGCCATTGGGTGTTGTCTCGACATCGCTGTCAGCGTCTTGAGGGTCAGCTGTGGCGGCTCCGGGGGTGAAGGGCGTCGTGTCGGCTTCTATCGGATCGGATGCCGGGTCGGTCGCGATCTCGGCCTCTTGGGCGTGCGCTTGACCGACCAACGATGCACTATGGATGGGCACATCCGCCGCGAGCCAAAGACCCGCAAGCATCACTATGGTGATGGCAGGCCGGATCCGCGAGACTTGGTGTGAGAAGATATACGCCATGGGCCTTCCGAAAACGACGGCCGGACCTGCCCGGCCGGCAGGACAATGGCGACCCCGACAGGATTCGAACCTGTGACCCTCAGATTAGGAATCTGATGCTCTATCCTGCTGAGCTACGGGGCCGAACGACACGGTTCTATCATGTTCGTCCGCTTCGGAAACCCTCAGCGTTAGCGTCAGCGAGAAGCTGGCTGAGCAGGTTCCGTCCGACACAGCCTTTTGTGCCTCCATGTCGCCATGTTCTGCGGCAAGGTCAGCCGTGTTCTGGTCGCGCGCGCGACATCACGTAATCGCGTTTACCAAGACTTCGGGAACTGTCGGCAGGGTGACCGTTCCACGCATCGGGGTAGCTCAAACGTGCTTGCGCGTTGCATGGCCCTAAAGATAGAACACGCCCGCAGAGCAGGCGGGATCGCCGCACGCGCCGACGCCCGGCGTCATGTGCGTTAGAGCTGGGTGAGGTCGGTCGCAGAATGGCGCTGATGGACTGGTGGAACGGAAGCGCTGTGACTGGCCGTCGGGGTCGAGTTGCGCCGGCTCTGGTGCTGTCCCTCGCAGCAGCGCTTGTCGTGTCGGGGTGTTCGACGCTGGAGCGCGCCGAGTCCTTTGAAGAGCCTGTCGTAGACGCTCCGCAGGAGTCTGCCGAACGGCCGACTCCGCGTGAGGATGCCCGTGATCGCGCCCTCGGCGCGCGCGAGCATCCCAAGGTTCTGGCGAGCTATGGCGGCGTCTATCGCTCAGCCCGCATCGAGCGCTATGTTGCCGGCGTCACCGATCGCCTGCGCCGGGTTTCGGAACGGCCCGATCTGCCGTTCCGCGTCACGATCCTGAATTCGCCGTCAATCAACGCGTTCTCGCTGCCGGGCGGGTATGTCTATGTGACGCGCGGGCTTCTGGCGCTGGCAAATGACGAGGCTGAGGTCGCCGCCGTCATCGCCCATGAGATGGCCCACATTACCCAGCGCCATGCGATCGCGCGCGAGGAACAGGCCGTGTCGGCGGCAATCGCCACCCAGGTCATCTCCGACGTGGTCGACGACCCGCAGGCCAGCGAAGCCGCTTTCGTCCTGTCTCAAGGCCAACTCGCCCAGTTCTCGCGGCGCCAGGAACTGCAAGCTGACGAGATCGGCATCGCGACACTGGCCCGCGCCGGCTATGATCCGCAAGCTGCGGTATCGTTTCTGACGTCGCTTGAACGCCAGACCTCGCTGCATGCGCGGCTTCTCAATCGAGCCTACGATTCAGGTCGCGTCGATCTGTTTGCAACGCATCCCTCTACACCTGAGCGTATCGCGGCTGCGCGTCGCGACGTTGAACAGGTTCTGCCCGAAAGCGGTGCGCGCGAACGCAACCGCGACAGCCATCTCAGCGCCGTCAATGGCCTTCTCTATGGCGATGACCCGGAAGAAGGGTATGTTCGCGGCCAGACGTTCAGCCATCCCGGTCTCGGCCTGACTTTCACAATGCCGGATGGTTATGGGCTCGAAAACACGGCCCAGGCAGTCATTGGCTTCTCGGAGCGCGGTGATCTGATCCGGTTCGATGGCGTGTCGCTGCCGCGCGGGGCGCCACTTGCTGAGTATCTCGCGACCGAAGGACTGCAGGGCGGCCAGATTACCGATGTGCGTCAGGAGCGCATTGCGGGACTTGAAACGGCGATCGCCGACGCAGAGGCGCCAGGCTGGGCGTTCCGTATCGCCCTGATCCGCACGGAGCCGGACGCAGCCTACCGTTTCATCCTCGCGTCACGATCGCTGTCGTCATCGACGGAAGCAGCCTTTCTCGAAACGGTGCGCAGCTTCCGCCTGCTGAGCGCTGCGGAAAGCGATGCCATTCAGCCGCTTAGGATCGCAATCGCGACGGTTCAGCCAGGCGACACCGAGGGTACGATCGCACGTCGAATGGCGCTTCAGGATCGAGCGCTCGAGCGCTTCCTGACCCTGAATGGCTTCTCTGCCGGCAATACCATCCGGCCCGGCATGCAGGTCAAACTGATCGCGAATTAGTTTGATGGGCCGTCGTCCGGCGCGATTGATTTTGAGCTAGCCGATACGCGCGTCAGAGATTACCCGACGAACGCTTCACGATCTGGTTCGGAGCGCACGAGTGCATCGCGGAGCTTTTCAAGCGCGCGGGTCTCGATCTGGCGCACGCGCTCTTTGGAAATACCAAGCTTTTGGCCCAGCGATTCCAGCGTTGCGCCATCCTCGCGCAAGCGGCGTTCGCGCACGATCCTGAGTTCGCGCGGGTTCAAGACCTGCAGCGCGTCATCAAGCAATTGGCCGCGGCGTTCGGTGTCGATCTGATCACCCACGGTCTGGTCCTGTAGCGGGCGCTCACAGACGAGGAAGTCCTGGCGCTCAGCACTCTGGGACGAGTCCACTTCGCTAACTGGTGCGTTCAACGACATGTCCGGGCTCGAAAGCCGGGCCAGCATCGTCTCGACATCGCGCGGATTGGCGCCCATAGCCGTTGCAATGCGGTCATGCAGTGGCACGCCGGTGTCGTCAGGCACGTTGTTCAGCTTTGCGCGAATCCGGCGCAAATTGAAAAACAATGCTTTCTGCGATGATGATGTGCCGCCACGAACAATCGACCAGTTGCGGAGGATGAAATCCTGGATCGACGCGCGGATCCACCAGGTGGCATAGGTCGAAAAGCGGACATCACGCTCAGGCTCAAATCTCGATGCCGCTTCCAGAAGCCCGACATGACCTTCCTGGATCATATCGCTCATGGACAATCCGAAATGGCGGAAACGCGATGCAATCGCGATCACCAGACGCATATGCGAGCTTGTCAGCCGGTCCAGAGCATCCTTGTCGCCCTCATCGCGCCAACGAATCGCTAGATCGCGCTCTTCCTCTCGCTCGAGATAGGGCGCATTCATTGCTTCGCGAACCAGGCGACGCCTCTGGCTCATAGCGCGTGACATGATCCGCTGTCTCGACCTCCCCGGCTAGTCGATCATTATACTTTGAAACGTGACGATATTACGCCGCCTTGTTCCCGAAGGATCATAGCCGGACTTCTGGCCCCGGTAAATCCACGTAGAACCAGATCGTGAACGATTTTGTCCGATTGGAGCATCATTCGTTCGGGTTGACGCATTTCGCGCTGAAACCTGAACGGATGACGATGCTCTAACACCTTAAGATATAGAGCAAACGTATCCGGTCTGATCGTATCGACGCGCGTCAATCAGATCGGATTTTGCTCTAGTCATCATAGCGACCACGCGTGTGCTGCATGCAAAAAAGGCCCGGCTGCTTGCCGGGCCTTTTGATTCCAGCAGTCGTGGAGGCCGCTATCAGGCGGCTTTCTCGGACTCTGCGTCCTGGATTGCGGCAACACGACGCGGCGCGGTGAGGAGAGTCTGTTCGATCTCCTTGACGGCTTCGGCCTCTGTTGCAGTGCGTACAGCAGCAAGCTCGCGTGCCATACGAGCCAGCGCGGCCTCATAGAGCTGGCGCTCGGAATAGGACTGTTCCGGCTGCGCCTCCGATCGATGCAGGTCGCGCAACACCTCTGCGATCGAGACGATATCGCCTGAATTGATCTTGGCTTCGTACTCCTGCGCGCGGCGGCTCCACATGGTCCGCTTGACCCGGGCGCGACCTTTCAGCGTTTCCATAGCCTTTTCGACAATGCCGGATTCCGAAAGCTTACGCATGCCGACCGACTTGGCCTTGGGAACGGGCACGCGAAGGGTAAGCTTGTCCTTTTCGAAGTTAATCACGAACAGTTCGAGCCGGGCGCCGGCGATTTCCTGTTCTTCAATTGCAACGATCTGCCCGACGCCATGGGCGGGATATACAATGTATTCGTTGGTGCCAAAGCCTTCGCGTTCGACCTGCTTATTCTTTGCTTTAGGTGCCATGCGTGTCTCGAACTCCTGACGCTATCCGCTCCTGGGCGCACGATACCTCCTGACGGGCATGTGCGCGGCGATCAGCCGATCCATTCTCTTGAGTAACACTCGGTTTACCTTTTGGCGGCGGACACACCATTTGTGCAGACCCAGGACGGTTAACAAACGGTCCGGGCCAGCCGGCAAGCGAGACTATTGAGAGAAGACTGCGCTCCAGCGCCAATCGACTGTGACAAAAAGCTAACATAAAGCAGCACGAATTTCAAGATTCCGCACTGCACACCCGTCGTGCGCCTGTCAAAACAGGGTTAACGGCGTGTCAGGGACACTTGTTTGAGTGCTTGAAGTGCCCCAGCCATCAACCGTCTCCGGTGCCGGGTGCAGATGAGAAGTGATTCTCGAGCTTGTTCTCGACGCCATCCCAGTCCTTGGCGTCGGCCGGACTGTCCTTCTTCATCGTGATGTTCGGCCACTTCTCGGCATAGTCGGCATTCAGCGCGATCCACTGCTCAAGACCCGGTTCGGTGTCCGGCTTGATCGCGTCCGCCGGGCATTCCGGCTCGCAGACGCCACAATCGATACACTCGTCCGGATGGATGACGAGCATGTTCTCGCCTTCATAGAAACAGTCGACCGGACAGACCTCGACACAGTCCATGAACTTGCACTTGATGCAATTGTCCATAACCACATAGGTCATTCAGCGGTTCTCCCTGCCCATCGCCGGCCGCTTCGGTGAAACCCCAAAGGTATCGGCCCAATCCGTGCGTCCAATCTCGCATTTCGGACACGTCGCTTAGCAAAATGCCCAAACGCTGAAAACACATGCGCTGGAAAAGATGATTGACAATAGGTGGTGTCCACGAGGTGTCCTTATTTACGCGTCATCGCATCGGCCAGGGCAAGGGACGCTCCGGTCTTGGTCTGCGTAGAGACCACGTGCCTCAGCGGCCGGACCGCGCCGCGCACCAATCGCAGCAATTCGAACAACACGCACCCCTTGGGCCAACACAAGCGTAAGAACGTCACCGGGCCTGACACGATTCGCCGGCTGCTCCACCCTTGTCCCATTGAGGCGCACCGCGCCGTCCCGCACGAGTTTCTGCGCCAAACTCCGGGTCCGAGCGAAGCGGGCATGCCATAGCCAGCGGTCGACGCGATCGAACGGGTCGGGCTTTTCGTCATCAGGCATGCTCAGGAGGTGTCATCCTCTGACAGCGTATTCTTGAGTGCCAAGAGCGCAGCAAAAGGCGAGTCCTCGGGTGCCGTTGGACGCTCGCTGCTGCGATTAGGCTGGCGCTGTCCCGACTTACCGCCAGCTTTGCCACCGCCTTTGGCCGGCGCTCGTTTGCGGCCGCGTCCGCCAAGTTGATCGGCACCGTCTCGTCGCGGACCACGCCCATCGCGTCCAGGCTTCTTGGTGCCGTCATCGGGGTGAGCGTGTGCGCCTCGTTGCCCATCGTCCTGCCGCCGGCTGCGCCCCTGCGGGCGCCGCCCGCCGCGCGGGTTTGACGGTCGCGGCCGCCAGACCTCGATCGTCGCAGGCTCAGCCGGTGCGGCGGGTTCGGCTGGCCCGCCGGCATCTACCATGTCAGCGTCAGCGGTCGATTCTGGCGCGGTCGTATCTGCGGCACCTGCACCGTCATCGGCGACAGCCGAGGCGGACGCCTCCGACAGGTTCTCTGTCATGGCATCAGTCTGCAACAGCGCTTGCGCGGCCCCACCATCAGCGCCGGGCGGTGACGTCGGCGCCTCCGCCCCGCCGTGTTCAGCGGACGTGGCATCAACCGGAGGATCGTTCGGCGCCATGTCGCGGTGGGAAACCGTCTCCGGCGGCAGCGCCGTTTCAACGAGGTCGGTGGCCGCGACGGTCTCTTCGTCGTCAGTGCCTTGGGTGCCGGTCTCTTGGACGTCGCGTCTTTGGGGTTGTGTCTCCTGGACGTCCGGCGCTTCCGGCATGCCGACACCGGCCTCGGCCGCGACAGTGTCCGTCGCCTCATCGGTTGGCGCGGGGGCGCTGGCCGACACCGATGGTGTCGTCTCGGACGCGGGCACCGCAGTTGACGCCTCCGGGGCTGGCCGGGTCTCGCGGCGGAATCCGAGATGTTTCAGGATCCCGGCAAAATCCTCGCCGCTGCAGCCGGCGAGTGACGTCATCTGCTGGGTGACCTGGAAGACCTGACCGTCGATCGCGCCGGCGGGCGGCAAATCGGCTCCTTCGTCTTCGCTTTTCGGTGGCCGCCACGACAAAGCAGTTCGGATAAGGTCGGCGATGCGTTCGAGAATGTCGACGCGGATGACCCGGTTTCCC
>JBCBSK010000029.1:0-29186 GCA_039819185.1 Pseudomonadota bacterium
CGGGGTCGTCGACGTGCCGCTCGTCGCCGATGTGGCGGACGGCATGCTCTTACAGCTTGGCGCGGCGCACTTTACCGCGGCGCACGACATCAATCGCCTCTAACAATGGTGAGTAGACGGGAAAGACGCGCTCGACGCCTTCGCCATAGGAGATCTTGCGCACGGTGAAGCTCTCATTGAGCCCGCCGCCGGAACGCGCGATGCAGACGCCTTCGAAGTTCTGTACGCGGGTGCGGCTGCCTTCGGTCACCCGGACGCCGACACGTAGCGTGTCACCGGCGCGGAAGTCCGGCACAGCGCGCTTGTCGGCCAGTTCGGCCGCATGTTCGGCCTCGAGCTGCTGGACGATGTTCATGATAGTCACCTCACAAGCCGCGGCACGGCGGGCGCCGCGGAGGGAAATTCTGTTCCTGACGGAAGATCGCGTCTGATACGATAGTTTCTAGTCTTTGTCGAGTGGTTGGCCGTCGTCTTTGGCGTACTTTTGCCAGAGGTCCGGGCGGCGTTCGTGTGTCGTTTGTTTCGCCTCCGCGCGACGCCAGGCGGCGATTTTGGCGTGGTCGCCGGATCGCAGGATATGCGGGATCTCACGCCCCTCGAACATGACCGGCCGCGTGTAGTGCGGATACTCCAAGAGCCCTGTCTCGAAGCTCTCCTCCGCATGCGACTGGTCCGACCCCATGACACCTGACAGAAGCCGTACACAAGCGTCGAGCAGCGCAAATGCGGCGACCTCACCACCGGCATAGACGGCATCGCCGACCGAGACTTCCTCCAGGCCGCGTGCATCGATCACACGCTGATCGATGCCTTCAAACCGGCCACAGACGATCACGACTCCGGCGCCATCCGCGACCTGCCGAACGCGTGCCTGCGTCAATGGTCTCCCACGCGGGGTCATGACAAGGCGTGGTCGCGGGTCTCCATCCGGCGCTGCCGAGTCGATCGCGCGCGCCAGCACGTCCGGGCGCATCACCATCCCCGGCCCGCCGCCTGCCGGCGTGTCGTCGACAGAGCGGTGCTTGTCGGTGGCAAAGTCGCGGATCTGAAGCGCCTCCAGCGACCAAAGGCCATCGTTGAGCGCCCGGCCGGCCAGCGCATATCCCAGGGGGCCTGGAAACATCTCCGGATAGAGCGTCAGGACGCTCGCGCGGAAACTCATGTCTCAGGCTCCCCGTTTTCTTCACCCTCGCCGACCAACCCAGCAGGCGGTGCGATCGTCACCAGCCTGCCAGCGATATCCACTTGAGGCACGGCTGCTCGCGTGAACGGCACAAACACCGTTTCGCCGTTGTCGAGCCGGATGTCGAGAAGATCGCCGGCGCCGAAGTCCTGCACCGCGATGATGTCGCCTGCGACCGCGCCATCGACCGTCGCGGCGCGCAAGCCCACGAGGTCGTCGAGATAGAACTCGTCCTCGTCAGGCTCCGGCAGGCGCGACCGGTCGACCGAGATCTCCTGATTGGTCAGGGTCTCGGCATCGGTGCGGTCTTTGACCTCTTTGAAGCGCACAACAACGACCGATTTCGCCGGTCGGATCGTCTCGACCGTGAGCGTCCGGCCTGCCTCAGTCTGGAGCGGTCCATAAGCGCCGAGGTCGAGCGGGTCTTCCGTAAAGCTCTTGACTCGCACCTCGCCACACACGCCATGTGGCGCGCCGATCCGGCCGAGCACCACGCGGCGTGTCATGACCTGTCACAATCCCGGTTCGATCAGGATGTCTCTTCGGCAGCCGCTTCTTCCGCTGGAGTCTCTTCGGCTGCGGTGTCTTCTGCACTGGCTTCAGCGGCTTCCGTTTCAGCGCTCGCAGCCGCTTCCGCCGCATCTGCCTCGGCCTGGGCCTTCTCGGCAGCGCGCTCCTGGGCCTTCTTGCCCGGCTGAGCCTTTTGCGGGTTGTTGCGCTCAGGCCGTTTGGCGAGGCCCGCTGCATCGAGGAAGCGCAATACGCGATCGGTCGGTTGTGCGCCCTTGCCAAGCCACTCCGCGGCGCGCTCGGTGTTCAGAACGACGCGCTGATCATGGTCCTTTGGCAGGAGCGGGTTATAGGTGCCGATCTTTTCGATGAACCGGCCATCTCGCGGCGACCGCGAGTCGGCGACGACGATCGAGTAAAACGGCCGCTTCTTCGAGCCGCCGCGTGCAAGACGCATTTTCAAAGCCATGGGAATTCCTTTCCGTCAGTCTCTTATCGGTTCAACGTAGCGTTCCGTTGGTCGTCAGGAGGCCTGTGACAAGGCTTTGGCCGCCGGATGACGATGCCGGTAGACGAAGGACAAGCGCCCCTCGAATTCGATATCGGCCTCACGTTCAGCGCCGAGCTTCTCGGCGACGCGTTGCGAGGCGATGTTGTTTGGGTCGGTCAGGCTAAACGGGGCCGCCAGGCCAAGGTCGTCAACGACCCAGCGCAAGGCGCGCCCCGCAGCTTCCGTCGCATAGCCTCGGCCACCGAAGGCCGGGAACACCGACCAGCACAGTTCGGGCTCATCAAGATGCGCGGGATGCCACAGCCCGCACCAGCCGGCGAGCCGGCCGGTTGTCCTGTCTCCGAGTGCGAACGCGCCATAGCCGCGCAACGCCCATTCGCCGGAAAGTGCAGCGAAATCGTTCCAGGCGTCGGGGCCTGTGCGCGCGCCACCCCGAAACCGGTTCGCGTGATCATCGGCGACGAAATCCCTATAGGGGGCAAAATCGTCAAGCCGCCAGCCGCGCAATACCAGGTGTTCGGTTTGCAGGATCGGGATCATGCCGCTGTTCCTGAAAACCGTGACAGATCATGGACATAGACCCCAAGCGTGCCGAACGGGAATTCGGCATCACCTTCATACGTGGCGCCGAGTTTCTGCGCGACGGCGATTGAGGCGTGATTGTTCGCATCGATATGGCTGACGATGCGGGTCCAGCCCAGGGTGATAACCGCGAAAGAGATGGTCGCCCGAGCGGCCTCCGTCGCGTAGCCCTTGCCGTCCTGTCCCAGCATGATGGCCCACATGATTTCCCGATTGGGCCATCCACCGGGAAACCAGGGCCCGACAACGCCGACGAATGCGCTGGTCATTTTCTCTTCAAGTGCGAACGGGCCATAGCCAAGCAAGGCCCAGTGGCCGGGATAAACGGCGAATTTGCGCCAGGCTTCCCAGGCCTCGACCGGCCCGCCAACAAAGAACGAGGTCTCGCTCGCGAAAAAGTCCGCATAGGCCGCGATGTCGGCCTCTTTGAACCCGCGCAAGATCAGCCGCTCGGTTTCGAGCGTTGGTATGTCGATCGGCGCGGTCATTTCTTCTTACCTGGTCCGCCAGGAAGCCCCGGCAGCTTCGGTCCGCCAAGCCCCGGCAATCCGCCACCGCCGAGACCCGGTGGAAGGGCACTCGGGGGCAACCCGCCGGGCGCGCCGGGCAGACCGCCTGATTTGGCGAGCTTTTCAAGCTCTTTGAGCTGTTTCGGGTTCAAGCTGCCAGGATCCGGCATCCCACCCGGAGGCATGCCGCCGGGTGGCATACCGCCCCCCATGCCGAACAGGGCGCCCAAGCCGCCGCGTTTCCCTTTACCGCCCATGGCCTTCATCATGTCGGCCATCTGGCGGTGCATCTTCAGAAGCTTGTTGATCTCGGAGACTTCGGTCCCAGAACCACGCGCGACGCGTTTCTTGCGGCTGGCGTTGAGGAGCTTTGGGTTTTTCCGCTCCCTCTTGGTCATCGACGAGATGATCGCGGACTGGCGCTTGAAAATGCTGTCGTCCATGCCGGACGCTTCGATCTGCTTTTTCATCTTACCGATGCCGGGCATCATGCCGAGCACGCCTGACATGCCGCCGATCTTCTGCATCTGGGCGAGTTGTTCGGAGAGATCGTCGAGGTCGAACTGACCCTTGCGCATTTTCTGCGCGATGGCCTCGGCCTTCTCGGCCTCGATGGTCTCGGCCGCCTTCTCGACAAGCGAGACAATGTCGCCCTTGCCCAGAATGCGGCCGGCGATGCGTTCGGGATTGAAATCCTCAAGCGCGTCCATCTTCTCGCCCGTGCCTGCGAGCTTGATCGGTTTGCCGGTGACCGCCCGCATCGAGAGCGCCGCACCGCCGCGGCCATCGCCATCAAGCCGGGTCAGCACGATCCCGGTCAGCCCGACACGTTCGTCGAAGGAGCGCGCCAGATTGACTGCGTCCTGGCCGGTCAGGCTGTCGGCGACCAGAAGCGTCTCGTGCGGATTGGCGGTCTTCTTGATCTCCGCCATCTCCGCCATAAGCGCTTCGTCGATGTGAATGCGGCCGGCGGTGTCGAGCAGCACCACGTCATGCCCGCCCAAGCGCGCCGCTTCCATCGACCGCCGGGCGATCTGAACCGGAGTCTGGCCCTCGACAATCGGCAGCGTCGCGACACCCGTCTGCTCGCCAAGGACGCGGAGCTGTTCCTGGGCTGCCGGCCTGCGCGTATCCAGCGAGGCCATCAGGACCTTCTGCTTTTGCTTTTCTGTGAGCCGCTTTGCGAGCTTGGCCGTTGTCGTCGTCTTGCCCGAGCCCTGCAGGCCGACCATCATGATCGCGACCGGCGGAGATGCCGCCAGGCTGATCGGTTCGGCCTCTGCGCCGAGCGTCTCGACCAGCGTGTCATGGACGATCTTGATGACCATCTGGCCGGGCGTGACCGACTTGACCACCTCGGCGCCGACGGCGCGCTCGCGGACCGTGTCGGTGAACTGCTTGACCACTTCGAGCGCGACATCCGCCTCGATCAGCGCCCGGCGGACCTCCCGCAGCGCTTCGCCGACATCCTTCTCCGACAGCGCGCCCTTGCGGGTCAGGCCGTCGAAAATGGACGTCAGGCGATCTGAGAGCGTGTCGAACATCGGCTGCTTCCTGAAGCTTGCGGGACATAAAGATGGTGCGTCACACCGACATCGGGCGCGGTGCGCCAATCCGCAAGCTGGTCAAACTCCCGTTTTAGATGCCTCAACGCAAAACGCACCCGCGGGCGAATCTTCGCTGGCGGGTGGTGACCTTGCGGGCTCATGTCCCGGTCGGCCAGATCGGCAAGGCGATCTCTAGATTTCTATTCGTCTCGCTAGCCCGTCTCGGATGTGGCGTCAAGAAGACGTTGCGAACCTACACGGTCTTCGGGGTTCTAGGAAATCCATCCGCACCTCCAAAATCCGTGCAATCATAGGAATTAAATCCTACGCACGGAGACAAGATATGGAAGATCGGGAAAACAGGGTGATATGCGCACGTACTCGCGATAACTTGCGCCGCACCAACCAACAGCTCAGCCAGGCAAGGAATGACGTCCGCAACTTGCAGAACCGCATCAATTCAAAGCTCGAAGTCGAAGTCGAAAACGCCAGAGTCGAGTTGCTAAGACTTCGCGCCTTGGAACTTGGCACCACAGCAGCATTGCGCAGGCGATCGCCAGATCTATCGATGCTGATACTCGCGCAGGAGCAAAGGTTAGAGCGCGCTAAAGCGCAAGTTCGCGAAGCGCGCTCGCTTCTGGTTGGGCTGCGAGCGGCTCGAGACAGCCTTAGAGAACGGCGCAAGCGGCTTGAGCAAAACATGCGGGAAAACAACTGCAAGCCTTGGTAACGCGACACGAGTACGCAGGCGACTATTCCGACAGATTGTTCTCCGGATTTTCGGCAAGAAAGTCCTGCCCAAACTTCAGCGTGTTGTAGAGCACGTCAGTCATGTAGAGGTTCACCGCGCGCGCGCGCGTCTCGTCGTCCAGCTTTGCTGAGACCTCTTCCAAAAGCCCATTAAGCTGCTGCTGCGTCGCGTCATGAATCTCGACATCGAGATCTGGCCACGTGTCGCGCATCCTCAACAGCAACATATAGGTTAGTATGTCTGGAAACTGGACGAGAACGCCTTCCATCGCAAAGCGCGCCACGGCGACTCCTGCCGGCGCATAGTCTTCGGACAGATAGATTAAGCTCACGATACGGCGATCACGTTCGACGTAGAAATTGTTGCGTATACCTTGGATATAGGCTGTATCATCGGTAAATGGACGTGGCGGTAGGTGAACCGCCTCTCGCATCGCTTCGATGAGACGAATTTCCTGCGCCAAGCTGCAAACAAGAGCTTCGGGATAGTTTGGCTCTGCAATTGCCGTGCGCCAAATGTGCAATAGACTCGAGTCTTCCAGAAGCAGTGCAAAATTCGGGTATTCTGCGACATAAGAATCGATCAGCATATCCTCGGCGTGTTTGCAGTTGCCACTTTCAATGGCCGCCCGGTACTCGATCTCTTCATAGAATTCAAGCGTTAGAATTGGCGGAGATACACTCATCTCAGCCGTGTAAGCATCTAGTATTATTTCCGAAAAAGAGATCGCCGGATACAGAAGCTGAACGAGTTCCCGCGTCAATTTCTCGTCCCGCTCGCTCAGGGCCGCTTCTGGACTTGCAAAGAGTGGTGTCGCAGCGTTTACCCAGAGGATGGGCAGGCAAACAAGTGCCGCTCGGAGCATCGATCTTCTTCGTGCCATGTCTGTCTTCCTGAAACGCTCACAGTATCATTGTTGAAGTTAGTCAAATGAGGTGGACACACGCTAGCGGTGCTCTCCGTCTCGATCCTAGTCATCTCCCCAGGAGAGACGCATCCAGTAGGCGTCCGTGTCCCAAGTCTCGTGGGCATGTGCGACCACGTTCGGTGGAAGCGTAGCCTCCAAGCCCGAGATCATCGCTTTGGTCTCGGAGCGCGAGATCGGAAGTGGCGACTCGGTCGGGTCATCCGGCCAGCTCGCGTCCGCACGCAACAGCATCATCAGCGTAAGATCGTCGGGCAGATCAACGAAGCGTTCTTCGAGTGAAAACCGCGCGACAAGCGCGCCCGCTGGGGCATAGGTCTCGCTGAGGACAATCAGATTTGACACGCGCTCGTCGCGGGCATTGTAGAGGTCGAAAGGTGCATCAAACAGCGCTTCGTCGTGGCTTTGAAAGGGCAATGGCGGCAAGTTGGCCGCCTCGATCATGGAATTGTAGAGACGCGCCTGCGAGGCGAAAACGCATGCCGTCAGCTCGGGCACGGTCTTCGATGCGACATCGCGCAGCCAGCGATTGCGCAGGCCGGCATCCGTCTTGAGAAGATCGAAGCCCCGTTGTTTCGCGACATAGTCCGTAAGAAGCGTTGCTTCGGCGAGATGGCAGGCACCGGTCTGGATTGCGGCCTGGTAGATCCAGATCGCGCCGGGCGTGTCATAGGGCCGCTCAGGAGGGGTTGCGGCCAGAACAGACAGGATGGCGTCTGCCACGACGCTATCGATCCTGTCGACATCGACTATCAACCCGCGCAGCTCTTCAGCGAACAAGGCCTGGGTCGGCGTCAGGCCGTCTCTGTCGGACCTTGCGTTTTCGGCCTGAGCAGGTGCGATGCCAACCGTTGCTGGCCCAGCCAAGGTGAGCGAGATTGCAGACGATAAGAGCACCTTGCGGGTCCATGTCATCTGCGCATCCACCCATTGCGACCTAGTTCCCAGTGCCATCCTCGGCGTCCGCCTCCTGTTCCGCCAGCCAAACAAAGTCGTCTTCGTCACCCCAATGGAGACGCAACAGTGCCTCATCGCTGTCCCAGACCTCGTCGACGCGCTGCAACTGATCGCCGTTCAAGCGAGATTCATATTCGGAGACAAGCTGATCGACCTCGGAGCGCATGATGGGGGACAAACGATCGTCACGGTCCGTCCACGCAGCGGCGGCCTGGCGCAGCAACATAAGGGCAATGTCGTCGGCGATGTCGACAAGCTGGCCATCGACATCGAGCCGCACGAACATGACGTAGCCCGGCGCGTATCGCCCCAATGAGGCTGTGCTAATCAAACTCGAAAGATTGTTGTTCCTTTGAGCGTAAATGCCACCACCGAAGTCATCCCCCAAGTCACCGCTCGACGTGTAGGGACGCACAGGGAGGCCGTCATTTGTGATGAGCCGCTGCGCAAGGCGGGCGTTCAGGAGATCCCAGCAGCCACGGAGTTCCGGCGCGTGTTCCGACAGCGTGGAGAGGCGGAATTCGAACAACACCTCTTCACGATCGCGGATCCCATAGACTTCGGGCGTCGACAGGATATAGGCATCGAGGAAGACGCGTTCCGCGACGGCGCAGTTGCCGGTCTGGATGGCGGCGCGGTAGAGCTTGACCTGGTCGTCAGACAGCATTTCCTCGGCGGCCTCCGGAGGATGTGCCTCAAGGCGCGCTTCATGGAGCGCTTCATGGAGCTCAAGCTGCATGACCGGGTCATTGCCGGAACTTCTTATGATGTGTTGAAGCTCTCGTGACTGTTCCCAGACGTTTTCGTCGAAGTCTTCAGCGAAAGACGGACCTGTCACTCCGAGGCCAATGGCAACCGCTCCCAGAGTGATTGCGCTGGCACTGCGGGCGTAGACGCGTTTGAACATCTTCTATGCTCTGCTTCCCCACAAACACAATTGCTAGTATGTAGCGGATGCGTCGTGCGAGTCATCATGTCAGTCACGATGGTTTTCCAATCGATGATCCACTGATGACCCAGACTCCCGTCCCCTTTCGCAAGATGAACGGCCTCGGCAACGACTTCGTCGTGCTCGATGCGCGGGCCGAGGCCATTCCGATGTCGGATGAGATCGCCCGCGTCATCGCCGACCGGGAGGACGGCGTCGGCTGTGACCAGTTGATCGTCATGGAGCCGTCGCGACCAGGCGCCGATGTCTTCATGCGCATCCGTAACTGGGATGGCGCTGAGGTTTCAGCTTGTGGCAACGCTACCCGCTGCGTCGCGGCGGTCATTGCGTCGGAAACCGGCCGCGCAGATGTCACCGTCGAGACGAATGCGGGTCTGTTGCCGTCACGGGTCAACGGAGATGGCACGGTGACGGTCGATATGGGCGCGCCGAAGTTCGGATGGGACGATATTCCTCTGTCCGAGGAGTTCCGCGACACACGCGCCATCGAACTTGAGATGGGCCCGCCGGGCGCGCCCCTCATCCACTCTCCGTCTGTCGTGAATGTCGGCAATCCGCATGCGATCTTCTGGGTCGACGATCTCGATGTCGTGGACCTGTCCAAGGCTGGGCCGCTGTTGGAAAACCATCCGCTGTTTCCCGAGCGCGCCAACATTTCGCTCGCCCGCGTCGATGGTCCGGACCAGATCACTGTGCGTGTCTGGGAGCGTGGCGTCGGGCTGACCAGGGCCTGCGGCACGGCAGCCTGTGCGGTGGCGGTGGCGGCTGCGCGGACCAAGCGGACCGGCCGGTCGGTGACCATCGTGTTGCCCGGCGGGCCGCTACGGCTCGACTGGCGCGAGGACGACCATATCCTGATGACTGGCCCCTGGGCCGATGACGGGCCGGGCCTGCTTGATCCGGCATTTTTTGCCTGAGATGCAAGCAAACGCGCACTCAATGCGCATTTTATTGCACAAACTCAACGCGTTTTTCGACTTTTCAGCAAAACGTGCCCGATTGTTGCCGTGACCGGCGGGTTCAGCCTGACCCGTGTCAAAGCGGTCATTGGCCCGACCCGCCAACTTGGGTGGTGTTATCCGGCATCATCACGCTGAGGTCCCCTTAATGGCGAACACAATGAAAGCCGCTGTCGTGCGCGCGTTCGGCGAACCGCTCGACATTTCCGAAGTCCCCATTCCCGAGGTTGGGCCAGGCCAGATCCTCATGAAGGTCGCGGCGTCTGGTGTCTGTCATACCGATCTGCACGCAGCCTCCGGCGACTGGCCGGTCAAACCATCCCCGCCCTTTATCCCCGGTCACGAAGGCGTCGGCACGGTCGCAGCCATTGGCGCCGGCGTCACGCACGTCAAGGAAGGCGACCGGATCGGCGTGCCTTGGTTGCACACAGCCTGCGGGCATTGCACCCATTGCAACACGGGCTGGGAAACCCTGTGCCACGACCAGCAGAACACCGGCTATTCGGTCGATGGCGGTTTTGCAGACTATGTCCTCGCTGATCCTGCCTATGTCGGCCATCTGCCGGACGATCTGGAGTTCGGCGGAGCGGCACCTGTCCTGTGCGCTGGCGTCACCGTTTACAAGGGGCTGAAGGAGACCGAGGCCCGGCCCGGCCAGTGGGTGGTGATCTCCGGCATTGGCGGGCTCGGTCACATGGCGGTGCAATACGCCAAGGCGATGGGGCTGCATGTCGCCGCTGTCGACATTACCGATGACAAGCTGGAGCTGGCCAAGAAACTCGGCGCAGATCTCACCGTCAACGCAATGACCCAGGATGCGCCCGCAGAGATCGGCAGGGCCGTCGGCGGTGCCCATGGCGCGCTGATCACGGCAGTGTCGCGGGAAGCCTTCGCCCAGGCGCTCGGCATGGTCCGCCGCCATGGCACGGTGTCGTTGGTTGGCCTGCCGCCGGGCGACTTCCCCGTGCCGATCTTCAATGTGGTGTTGAACCGGATCACGATCCGCGGCTCGATTGTCGGCACGCGGCAGGATCTCGCCGAAGCGCTCGCCTTCGCCGGTGAGGGCAAGGTCGCAGCACACTATTCGTGGGATACGATCGACAACATCAACGCGGTCTTCGATCGCATGAAGCGCAACGAGATCGACGGCCGCATCGTTCTGAAGATGGACTAGCCTCCGACATTCAGCGTCGATCGCTCGTGCTCTACGCCTGCGGGAATAGAACCTCCCAGGCGTTGGCTTCTAGGCTGGCGCCGGCGACAATGCAGAGATCTGACGCGATCAGCAGCACATCGATGCCTGCATCGCTGCGGTCGATGCGCACGAGATCTGCCTCGATTGTGGGATAGCCGAGCAGGCCTGCAACACGTTCGGCAACGATCTCGGCATCGTGCCCGATCAGCATCAGCGTCGAGTGCGACGGCCCGGCGAACAGGTCCGAATCGACCAGGGCGCGTTCGACGGCCGTGCAGTCTGCAAGTGACGGCGCTCTGGCGGGAGGTTCGACCGGAGCAACGGCGCTGACCGGTGCTGCAAATGTCGCGCTCGCTACAATCGCAGTCGCGGCGATGGATCCAAACAAGGCGGTTCGCGCCGACATGGCGAAGTCCAGTTCTGTTATGACCGGAACGGGCATGGCCATCCATGCCGCTCATTGTTCGAGATATGGGGTCTCTTGGATCGCGCAGTGTGTTCTTTCACACAATGGTGACCTGCGGGGCCGTCACACTTCAGGGATGTTTCGGGTACCCGCGAACATCTTGATATGTCGCGCAAGCGACGGTGCTTTGATCAAAACCGGCGCGATTATCCCGTAAACACACAGATCTGTCGCAATTTCGAAAAATTCCAGGGGCGCGGGTTGCCATTGCCGCCAGACGGCATGTTAAGGTCTTAAGGCGTGTGCAGGTCAGCGGCACGGTCCATGAAGGGCCAGCTGGGCCTGCGCGGGCGAACCAGGGCGATCCGACGCGCGGACATCTGAACGATGCGCTTCACACGGGACGACCCATCCAATTCGACCGGTCCGGCACAGGGTTCGCCACCGGTCGCAACAAGCCGAAAATCGGCGGCCGGAAACCGGCGAAGAGGGCAACAGCATCTGCTTTGGGAGGGTCCCGATAGGGTCACGTTTGGTTGGTCCAGTGTCGTTGACAGGTGTCTTTGATGACGCGGTTTCAGTAGCCGGAATGGCCGGCTCTTATTCCGGAAGCGCGTCGCGGTGGGGACATGCAGGGCCAATCTTTGATTGCATCACCGCAAGATGGGTGCGATCAACGCGCGGCGATGTGACCGGGACGATAAGCAGCCCTTACCGGTTCCAAGCGTGGTCGAAGACACACAGTGTCGCGGCCGGGTCGTATCGATCGGCTTGTTCCGAGACCGGTTACGAAGGGACGCGCCAGGCATGGTGAAACTCATTTTGCGGCGGCTTTTGTCGATGGTCCTGATTATGGCCGTCGTGTCGCTGATCCTGTTCGTCGTTTTCGACAGCGACAAGTTCAAAAAGCAGATCGCCGTCGCAGAGCTTGGCGGCTTCGCTGTTTCGGCGCTCACCGACGAGGACTATCAGAACTGGCTTGAGAGCAAGGGTCTCGATGAGCCGTTCTACATTCGCTACTTCGACTGGCTCGGAAACATCATGACCGGTGATTTCGGTCATTCCTTCGAGAAGAACACCGAAGTCGGTCCGCTACTGCTCGACAAGCTGACCAATACCGGCATTCTTGCCTTCTGGGTCTTCGCCTTCATGATCCCGATATCGCTGACACTCGGCGTGATCTCGGGTATGAAGGAGGGGTCGGTCCAGGATCGCGCGACATCCTTCATATCGGTGTTCTTTACCTCTATTCCCGAGATCGCCACGGCGATCATCCTGACCACGATCCTGGCGCTCGGTCTTGGTTGGTTCCCGCCGAAATCGGCCATGGTCCAGGGTTTCGACCCAATGCAGTTGGTCCTGCCGGTCCTAACTCTGGTGCTGTACGGCTTTGGCTATGTGGCACGCATGACCAGGGCTTCGATGGCCGAAGTCATGACTTCACATTACATCCGAACGGCCGTTTTGAAGGGCATACCCTACAGGCGGGTGATCATGCGCCATGCGCTTAGGAACGCGCTGATCGCGCCGTTCACTGTCATCGTGCTGCAGCTCAACTGGCTTCTATCCGGTGTCGTCGTTGTCGAAGTGTTCTTCCAGTATGACGGCTTCGGCAAGCTTCTGCTCGATGCAGCCCTGTTCGGCGACGTCTATGTCATTCAGGCTGCAACGTTGGTCGCGGTGTTTGTCGCCGTGTTCTCTCAGATCATTTCGGACGTCGGGTACACCTTCCTGAACCCACGTATCCGGTTCGCGTAAGGGGGCGATGATGGCCGTAGTTGAAGCCGCCGGCGGTCCGGAGCAAAAACCGCTTCTGTCACGCCTCAGCGAACCGAAGCCGCTGCTCATCCTATTGCTGCTGGTGTGGATACCGCTGACTGTCTACGTGATGTTCGGCAAGGCACTCGGCAATAGTGCCGATCTGGTGCTGATCCCGGCGATGCCGTCGGTCCTTCTGCTGTACTTCCTGGCGCTCAGGGCCTGGCGCGAGTCCTGGGTCGCAGTCCTTGGCGCGACCTTGGTGTTCTTCTGGCTGATCATGGCGGTGTTCGCGCCGTTCCTGCCGCTGCTGGACCCCAATCAGCCGATCGCACCGTTCGTCACCCCGTTTACAGAGCGTGGTGACCAATTCTTCTGGCTTGGTACCGACTTCAAAGGCCGGGACATGCTGAGCCGGATGATCTGGGGCTGTCAGCGCGTTCTGGTCTGGGGCGTCACTGCGACGCTGGTTGCCTACATCGTCGGCACAGCCTTCGGGCTGCTGGCGGGCTATCTCGCCGGCTGGTGGGACGAGGTGATCTCGTTCATCGCCAACGTCTTCCTGTCGTTCCCGGTGATGGTGCTGTTCATCCTGATCCTGAACTATCTCGGCCCGTCCGGCTTCAACATCGTCATCGCGGTGACGTTTGCCTCGGCGCCGGCGATCATGCGTATCGTTCGCGGCCTCGCGCTCGACATCAAAACGCGCGACTATGTCTTCGCGGCCCAGACCCGCGGTGAGCATCCGATCTACATCATGGTGGTCGAATTGCTGCCCAATGTGCGCGGGCCGATCATTGTCGATGCCTGCCTGCGGCTTGGCTATACGACCGTCGCGATCACCACGCTGACCTTCCTCGGCCTCGGCCTGCAGCCGCCCGATCCGGACTGGGGTCTGATGATCCGTGAATCGGCGGGCACGGCGCTGTTGTGGAAGTTTTCCTACATGCTCCTAGTGCCGGCGCTGTCGGTGTCGAGTTTGATCCTCGGCTTCAACCTCCTGGCCGATGGTTTGCGTGAAATGAGCCTCAGAGACTGAGCGGGGATCTGCGAAAGATGAGTGATACACAGCTGGCCGAGCCCGTATCCGGCACCATTCCCGCAACCGAGCCGGTGCCGGTCCTGGAATGCCGCAATGTCTGCATTTCCTATTTTACCCGGTCCGGTGAAATCCCCGCCGTCGTCGACTTCAATCTCAAGCTGATGCCGGGCGAGGCGCATGGTATTGTCGGCGAATCCGGCTGCGGCAAGTCGACGGTCGCCCTCGCGATCATGCGCTATCTCGGCAACAACGGCCGGGTCATGTCGGGCGAGATCCTCTATGAGGGCCGCGACATGCTGACGATGAGCGAAGAAGAGTTGCGCGACCTGCGCGGCTCGAAGATCGCCATGGTCTATCAGGAGCCGATGGCCTCACTCAATCCGTCGATGCGGATCGGCGACCAGCTTGCCGAGGTGCTGGTTTATCATGAGGGCGCCTCGAATGAAGAGGCGCTGGACCGCTCCGAGCAAATGCTGGCCAAGGTGCGCCTGCCTGATCCGCGGCGCATCATGAACTGCTACCCGCACCAGATCTCAGGCGGCCAGCAGCAGCGCGTGGTTATCGCCATGGCGCTTCTGTCGAACCCGCATCTTCTGCTGCTCGATGAACCAACGACAGCGCTCGATGTCACGGTCGAGGCGGGCATTGTCGAACTCATCAAAGAGATCTCGGAGGAGTTCGGTACCTCCATGATCTACATCTCGCACAATCTCGGGCTGATCCTCGAGACCTGCGACCGGATCACGGTGATGTATTCCGGCGAAGCGGTCGAGGTCGGCGATGTCGTCGATGTCTTCAACGAGATGCGCCATCCCTATACGCGCGGGTTGTTTGCCTCGATCCCGCTGCCGGGTGCCGACAAGAATGCTCGCCCGCTGGTGGCCATTCCCGGACAGTTGCCCTTGCCGCATCAGCGCCCGACCGGTTGTTATTTCGCCCCGCGCTGCGATTTCTTCGAAGACGGGCGTTGCAACGTGCCAGATCTCGGCATGCGGCCGGTGCCGGATGACGATGAACACTATGTTCGCTGCGCGCGCTTCGAGGAGATCGACTGGACAACATCGGGACCCAAGGGCGAGGTCAAAGGAGAGGTCGAGCAGGGCGATTATGTTCTCCGCGTCGAGGACATGTCGAAGCACTATGAAATCGAGCAGGGTGGCCTGTTCTCGCTCGGAGGTGAGAAGAAAACCGTCAAGGCCAATGAAGGCCTCAACTTTCGCGCCCGCGAAGCGGAGACCGTGGCGATCGTTGGGGAATCCGGCTGCGGCAAGTCGACCTTCGCCAAGGTTCTGATGGGGCTTGAGGATTCAACTGACGGCACCGTCACGCTCGGCAATGTCGAACTCGGCGGCCTGCCCGTCGACAAACGTGACGAGAAAACCATCTCGCGGCTTCAGATGGTGTTCCAGAACCCGTTCGACACGCTCAACCCGTCACACACAATCGGTGGCCAGATCGGCCGCGTCATTCGCAAGTTCGGCGTCGCCAAAGAGAAAACCGAAGTTGATGAGATTGTCGGTAAGCTGCTCGATACGGTGAAGCTGCCGCGTGAGTTTGCAAAGCGCCGGCCGCGGCAATTGTCCGGCGGCCAGAAACAGCGCATCGGCATCGCGCGTGCCTTTGCCGGCAACCCGAACGTGGTGATCGCCGACGAACCTGTGTCCGCGCTCGATGTCTCGGTGCAGGCTGCCGTGACCGATCTCTTGATGGACATCCAGCGCGAGAACCGCACGACACTCTTGTTCATCAGCCACGATCTCTCTGTGGTGCGCTATCTGTCTGATCGGATCGTCGTGATGTATCTCGGCCGGATCATGGAGAAAGGCACGACCGACGAAGTCTTTAACCCGCCCTATCATCCCTATACTGAAGCGCTTCTCGCCGCCGTACCGATCGCGGATACGCATATCGAGAAGCGTCATATCGTGCTGAAGGGCGAGATTCCCTCGCCGGCGAACCCGCCCAAGGGCTGCCCGTTCCAGACCCGCTGCCAGTATATGATGCCCGGAAAGTGCGACGTCGAGTTGCCGCCTGTGAAGGAGTTCGGCGACCGCCATACAATCATGTGTCACCTGACCGACGAAGAGCTCCTGAACATGGAGCCTGTCATCAAAATCAAGCCGGACGGTGAAGCACCCACGCCTGCGCCTGAGACTGCGCAGAAAGCGGTGGCTGAAGCCCCGGCGCTGAAGGTTGAGAGCCAGGGCGCAACAGCCTTAAAACCCAACGCGCCGACGGCCTCCGACGATGTGGCAGCGACGCTCGCGGCATTGCCAAAAGATGCGTCCCCCGAAGACCGTGCAAATGCCGTTGGCACCCGGCCATCTAGCCTTGATGCACCGCGTGGCGGAACCGCCGACGATCTCAAACGCATCAAGGGTATCGGCAAGGTCAATGAGGACAAGCTGAATGCGCTCGGCATTCACCATTTCGACCAGATCGCCGGCTGGAGTCAGGCTGAGATCAACTGGGTCGGCGCCTATCTTGCCTTCGTAGGTCGGATCGAGCGCGAGGGATGGGTTGAGCAGGCTGCGACCTTGGCATCGGGCGGTGTCACCGAGTTCGCCAAACGCGTTGATCGTGGTGAGGTCGAAAGCTCGAGCTGATCATCGGCTCAAGGCATCAGCCTGGTCGAAGTGCCAAGCTGAGCCGCGCCATCAGCCGTGCGATTGCAGCGTTCTTATCCTGTGGCGAGAGTGCGAGAGTGTCCGTCGCCTGCGACTGCATCAGGCTGACAAGGCCGTGCAGGCAGGACCAGATGAAAATCGCGTCATGCTTTGCAGGGTCATCGACCTCAACGTCCGTCGATCGCAGCGTCATTGTCGACAGCCTGTCGCACAGCAGCGAGAACGCGTGCTTGGCGTTGGCCATCATGTCTGGATGGTTCTCGGCTGGCGGTAGGGTTGAGGTGAACATTAGCCGATATCTCAGCGGGTTTTCGCGCGCATAGCTGAGATAAGCGAGGCCCATCCCGGCGAGATCGTCCCAGTCGTCCGCTGTTTGTGGTCGCGCCTCCAAATGACGCGCGAAATCCGCATAACAGCGCGCGGCGACTTCCGCCAAAATATGATCGCGGCTCGGGAAATGCTTGTAAGGCGCCTGGTGCGACACGCCGATGCGGCGCGCCACCTCGCGCAGGCTCAGCGCCTCCAGACCATCTGCTTCGATGATGCGGAAAGCTTCCTCGACACAAGCGTCCTTGATCGTCTCAGCTCGGCCGTGCTTCGGCATCTTGATGGCGTGTCATCCCTCTCATGATCTGCCGCATGATGGCGCTGCGTCCCCAGCGCGGCAGGAGCGCGAGATTGTAGCCGAGAAGTTTGGCCAGTCCACCGGGGTGCACAGTGCCTGTGCGTCCAAGCGCATCGAGCGTAGCGCGGGCGACGACGTCGGGCCTGGCGGCATTGCCCATCCGCATATCGGCGCGTTCGGCAAACCCTGACGCCACGGGTCCCGGCGCGCTGGCGAGCACGTCGACGCCAGATTGTTCGAGTTCGGCGCGTAGGCCTTCCGCGAAAGTCTGCACATAGGCCTTGGTGGCGGCATAGTTCGCCGAATAGGCAACGCCCTGAAACGCGACGATCGAACTCATGAGAACGATCCCACCGCGGCCACGCTCCACCATAGCCCGTGCGATCGGGTGGGTGAGGGCTGCGACCGCGCGACAGTTCACGTCGATCATGTTGAGGTCTGTTTCGAGCGCGGTGGCAACAAACCGGCCCGACGTGCCGAAGCCGGCACAATTGGCGAGAAGACCAATCTCAAGGTCGACGGTCTGATCAAGCACGGTTTGTATGCCCTCAGGCATCCCAAGATCCGCCACGACCACATGGACATTGATGTCGAAGGCCCGGGATAGTTGTTCGGCCAGCGTGATCAGCCGGTCGTTGCGCCGCGCGACCAGCACCACATTAAGCCCACGGCGCGCAGCGTCCTGGGCGATCTCGGCGCCGATGCCGTCGGAGGCGCCGGTCACGAGCGCCCAAGGACCATAGGTTGTCAGGAAACTGGAACGGCTCATCTGATGCCCTTTAGTTGACGGTGTCAACCTGACATATCGCACAAGGTAGACATCGTCAACTCTGCTGTCGGAAACAACCCTGATTGGGAAAGGCTCCTCACATGCGAACTGTGCCTATGCACCTTCCGGTGAGAAGCTGCGTAGTCTCGCGGGTGGTCATTCGCTGGGGAAAGGCATACTTATATCAGAAATGTCTTATAGACGGCAGCTTTCATGGGTAGTCGGGCCGACAATGTGATGGTGCTAGCGCCAGTGGTGTTTCATTCATGACTCAATCAAGCGATCTAGATCCAGCGGCGCCGAGAACGTTCGACGCGGATATGACATCAGGCCATTGTGGTCCGGCGGCCCCATCCGCGGCGATGCAGAAAGCTGCGTCCTGTTGCGGATCGGACGTTGCCGAGGACCAAGCAGCAGGCACGATCCGGCGCAGGCGCGACTGGCTGCTGTGGGGATCGCTTACGGTCATTGCGATATCCTACGCGCTCTCGTTTTTCGTCGGTCATGGTGAGCTTGGATCTGTCGGCCATTTCGTCCAGGCCGTCCGTGAAATGATGCACGTCATGTGGTGGGGCATTCTGATCGGCATGGTCGCGGTTGGTCTGATCGATCGGGTGCCGCGTGAGGTCGTCATCGGCGTCATTGGCCGGCACCGCTCTTTCGATGGACTGTTGCGCGCGACCGCCGCAGGTTTTCTGCTCGATCTCTGCAATCACGGCGTTCTGATGGTCGGCGCCAAGCTCTATGAGCGTGGTGCGTCTCTCGGCCAGACCTTCGCCTTCCTGATCGCCAGTCCCTGGAACTCGTTGTCGCTGACAATTATCATCGGCGTCATGATGGGATGGGGTTGGATGCTGGCCTTTGTCGGGCTGTCGCTGGGTGTTGCGCTCGTGACGGGCTTCGCAGTCGAGAAGCTCGAAGCGCGCGGGGTGATCCCGGCCAATCCGAACCGCGTCGACCTGCCCGAAGACTTCGATCTCCGTGCCGAAGCACGTCGCGGCTTCAAGGAAACCCGCTTCGATCTCGCGTTCTGGCGCGACACGCTGCGCCGCTCGGTAACCGCAAGCCGTATGGTGTTGCGCTGGCTGTTTTTCGGCGTTGTCTTGGCCGGGTTGATCCAGGCACTGGTACCGACCGATGTGTTTATGACCTGGTTCGGGCCGACCGTGCTTGGGCTGTTCGCGACCCTGGTGGCTGCCACCATCATCGAAGTGTGTTCGGAAGGCTCGGTGCCGATTGCCGCAGACCTGATGGCCCGCGCCGACGCGCCGGGCAATGCCTTCACGTTTCTTATGGCAGGCGCGGCGACCGATTACACGGAGATCCTAATCCTGCGTGAAGTCACCGGACGGCTCGTCATGGCGCTCTGGCTGCCGCTTCTGACCGTGCCGCAGATCCTGGTGATCGGGTTTTTGCTGAACTAAGCGCGTTCGTCAGGTTCAGACGGGCTTCAGACTGTCCGGGTCGAGCCCGCCCATGCGGCAGACCAGGTCCCATTCCGCGCGCGTCACAGGCTGTACCGACAGCCGCATCGACTTGACCAGCGCCATCTCTTCAAGCTCCGGCGTATCCTTGATCTCGGCCAGTGTGACGGGACGCGGCACATCGGCGAGCGCGCGGATGTCAACGCACTCCCAGCGTTCGTCATCGGTCGTCGAATCCGAATGCGCCTCGGCCGAGACTTCGACAACGCCGACGATCTCCTTGCCTTCGTTCGAATGGTAGAAGAAGCCTCGGTCGCCGACCGCCATTGCCCTCATGAAATTGCGCGCCTGGTAATTGCGCACACCGTCCCATTCCTCACCGAGGTCGCCCTTTGCCTTCTGCTGGTCCCAGGACCATTTGAAGGGCTCCGATTTGAACAGCCAGTAGTTCATCTGTTTGTCCGTTAGTCAGGTTGCCCGATGACCCAGGTCCAGGGCCGTATCTCGACCGAGCCGAACAGACCAGCTTTGGCATAGGGGTCGTTTGCGAGCAGCGCTTCGACACTTTCCCTATCACCCGCCTCGATAATCAAAAGACTCCCGACCGGCGATTGACCGTCCGGATCGAGCACCGGCCCACCGATCTTGATCTTGTCGAGATTGGCCTTGAGAAAGTCGAGATGGGCCGGTCGGTTTTCCATCCGCACCGGCAAGTGATCCGGCTTGTCGAGGGCAGTAACGGCAAACAGCATGATGACTCCTGTGTTGTACCGGCCGTCTTAGGGGGTCAACTTGCTGGAATCTAGCCTTCTCGTTTGAATGGACGCGAGAGAAGGGCCTCGATCGCGTCATTGACGCTCATCCGGTCGGCGACGATCTCGGCCACGGCAGCGCTGATCGGCATGTCGACGCCGAGTGATGCTGCGCGGGCGACCAGCGCGGACGCGGTCCACATCCCTTCGCTGAGTGCGCGGCGTTCGGCGAGAATCTCGCCAATCGGCACGCCGGAGCCGATGTCCACGCCGAGCGAGAAGTTGCGCGACTGCGGGCTTGTCGCTGTCAGAATCAGATCGCCGAGCCCGGACAGCCCTGAGAGCGTTTCCGGGCGTGCCCCCAGCGCCACGCCAAACCGCGTAAGCTCCGCAAACCCGCGCGCTGTCAGGGCGGCCCCCGCGCTTGCCCCGAGCTTGCGGCCCGACACGATGCCACAGGCAATCGCCAGAACATTCTTGACCGCCCCGCCGATCTCGGTGCCCACAACATCGGCCGTTTGATAGGGCCTGAAGGTCGCGTGACCGAGCGCCCGAACAAGGGTATTCCCGAGGGCGTCGTCGCGGCAGGCGAGCGTGACGGCCGTCGGAAGACCGCGCGCAACATCACTCGCAAAGCTTGGGCCCGACAAGACGGCGAGCGGTGTCTCCGGCACGATCTCGGTCGCGACATCACTCATCAGCTTATGCGTGCCCTGTTCGAGGCCCTTGGCACAGAGGATGAGGGGTGCTTCCGCCGGCAGGTGATCGCGAACGCTGCTCAGAACGCTGCGCAAGGCTTGTGCCGGCACCACCAGAAGAACTGCATTGCAGTCAGACAGACGCGATGCGTCCGATGTCGCCAAGATGGTCTTGGCCAAAGAAATACCCGGTAGGTATTCTGAGTTTTCGCCACTCGTCAGGATGGTCTTGGCGAGATCTGCATTGCGACCCAAAAGCACAACATCGCAGCCGGCACGTGCCGCTGATTGCGCCAATGCCGTGCCCCAGGCGCCCATACCGACGACGCCGACATGGTTCATCGCAGGTTCCGTCATGCGGCGGTATCCGGGCGTGGCAGATCTTCCAGCGGCCAGCGCGGATGTGCCGGTGCATCGAAACCATCCGACTGACCCCGCGCAAACCGCAACGCGCCAGCCCAGGCGATCATCACCGCATTGTCGCCGCAAAGTGTCAGGGGCGGTGCCGCGAACCGCCAAGCCTGCTTGTCCGCGAGCGCAGTCAGGGCCGAGCGGATTTGCGTATTGGCCGCGACGCCGCCAGCAACGACCAGCGTATCGCAGCGGCCCTGCGTGCGGTCTGACACCGTCTCCATGGCATTACATGTGCGGTCGGTCAGGCACTCGACCAAAGCTGCCTGGAAGCCTGCGCAGAGATCCTCTATGTCGCGATCTGTTAGGGGAACGCAGCGCTCGGCTTCGACGCGCAGCGCCGTCTTGAGGCCGGCAAAGGAGAAATCCGCGCCCGGTCTGCCCTTCAGCGGACGCGGCAGAGCAAATCGGCTCGGATCGCCGCACGCGGCGTGTCGTTCGACTTGCGGACCGCCAGGATAGGGCAGACCGAGTAGTTTTGCCGTCTTATCGAAGGCTTCGCCGGCGGCGTCGTCGATCGTCGCGCCGAGCCGAGCATAGACGCCGACCTCCTCGACCAAGATTAACTCGCTATGCCCGCCAGAGACGAGCAGCAGGAGGAAAGGTGGCTTTACCTGATCGGTCAGAAGCGCGGTCAGCGCGTGCCCTTCGAGGTGGTTCACCACAACGAAAGGTTTGTCCGCGCCAAGCGCCAGTGCCTTTGCTGTGACAGTGCCGACCAGAAGCCCGCCGATCAGGCCCGGACCTGCCGTTGCGGCGATTGCGTCGACGTCTTCAAGTGTCCGTCCTGCGTCCTCCAAGGCGGCTTGCACCACCCCATCAAGTGCCGAGACATGGGCACGTGCGGCAATCTCCGGCACGACGCCACCAAAGGCACGATGTTCCTCAAGCTGGCTGAGAACGACATTGGACAGGATTGCGCCATCGCGGTCGCTGGTGCGCTCGACAACTGCAGCGGCCGTTTCGTCGCAGCTTGTCTCGATGCCCAAGACAATCATGTATAGGGTCCGCATTTGCCGGCGTGATCGGGTTTCCTATAATCGATCATCGTCGGATTTGTCATCCAACAGGCGGTATAGATCCTCCCGCAGGCAAAACCTGCCCCCAACCTCGACAAATACAGGCCTCACACCGACCCGATGGCGCGCATCTATAAAATTGGAACTCGCGGAAGCCCATTGGCACTCTATCAGGCCAACCATGTCCGTGATCTCCTGATAGCCCGCAACAGTCTTGCCCCGGACCAAGTCGAGATTGTCGTCATCACCACAACCGGTGACAAGGTGCTCGATCGGCCTTTGTCAGAGATCGGCGGCAAGGGGCTGTTCACCAAGGAGATCGAAGACGGGCTGGCGGACAGACGCTTGGATCTCGCGGTGCATTCCTCGAAGGACATGCCGACCGTTTTGCCTGACGGGCTTGTGCTGTCGGCGTTTCTCGAGCGCGAGGATGTCTCTGACAGTGTGATCGGCGGCTCCGCCAGGACGCTTGCGGGCTTGCGTCCCGGCGCGGTGGTTGGTACGGCCTCGCTGCGCCGTCAGGCATTGGTTCGGCGTCTTCGGCCTGACGTGACGGTCGTGACCTTTCGCGGCAATGTACAGACCCGCCTGAGAAAGCTGCGTGACGGCGAGGTCGATGCCACACTGCTGGCTACTGCCGGCCTGAAGCGGCTCGGCATGGAAGACGAGATCACTGAAAAGCTTGATCCAACAGCTTTTCTTCCAGCTATCGGTCAGGGGGCGATCTGTATCGAAGCGCGTGATGGGGACACAGACGTCGATCCCTTGGTCGCAGCGCTCAATCATGGTCCGACGGCGCTTGCGCTGCATGCCGAACGCGCGTTTCTGCGCGAGCTGGACGGCTCCTGCCGCACACCGATCGCAGGTCATGCGATCGTGTCGGACGGGGATATCCGCTTTCGCGGTATGATCCTGACGCCGGACGGTGCTCAGGCCTTCGAGGCCGAGCGAGCAGGTGCCGCCGCAACGGACACGGATGCGGCGCGACTCGGCAGCGATGCCGGTCAAGAAGTGCGCCGCGCTGTCGGGCCGGAGATAATGGCCCGCATCCATGCGGGCAGCTAACCGATGACGCGTCCTGGCGTTCTGATCCTGAGGTCCGAGTTGGAGGCGCGCCGGCTCGCCGAGGTCTTGGCCGCCAAAGGATACGCGCCTATCGTCTCGCCTGTGCTGTCGATCGCTCCTGTCGCCTTCGACTGGCCTGATCCACCGCTATCAGGCAGCGTGTTGACGAGCGCCAATGCGGTATCGCCGCTCCTAGCGCATACATCGGCAGCTCGGCTGATAGACGGCCCGGTCTGGTGCGTCGGCACGCGCGCCGCAGATCAGTTAGGCCGGCTCTGGCACGGCGCGCCGCTGGATATCCGGCCAGATGGCAAGGATGTTCATGCGCTTGCCGGCCGTCTAGCCGCAGAACGCTTAAACGCACCACTGGTTCATTTCCATGGCCAACAAACGAGTACCCCTCTGTCCCATCTGCTGCCCTCAGGGCCCGAGATCATCGACCGGGTTGTGTATGAGGCTCTGCCGGTCGGCGAGTTGAACGGTGCGGCTCGCGATGCGCTGGCTCATGGTAAGATCGCGAGCATTCTGCATTTTTCGCCGCGCAGTGCCCGACTTGCAGTGGCGGCAATCATCGCGGCAAACAGGCGACAGCCATTCCAAGCGGCTCGCCATGTCTGCCTGTCGCAACACGTAGCAGACGCTTTGACGGAAGCGCTTGGCGTACGTCCTGCTGGCGGGGTATCGATTGCGGGCTATCCGGACGAAGCCGGATTGCTGGCAGCGCTTGATGGATAGTGTAGCGACAGCGCCGCTGGAACCGGATAAGGGTTAGCAATGCTTCGCGCCGAAACGGGCGCTCCACATGACAGTCGCGGAGGCCCCATGGCTGACGATAAGAAGACGCCGAAAAAGCCGGCAAATAAGGCGGTCAAGCCGCCGACGATCGATCTCGAGGCCAAGGATGTCACGCCGCGCGATACCGCAGCGCCTGACGTCAAGGCCAAGGGTGCGACGTCCGCCGACACTGCCAAGGCTAGCAATCGCAAGATGAGCGGCGCACGCAACGTTGCCGCCGCCGCAGCAGCCTCGGCAACGAAATCTGCGCCGGACAGTACCAAGACATCCGCCGACAACAAGGCTACGGACGTGGCGAAGCCTGAACCAGTCAAACCCGATGCCCGCAAATCGGGCGCCGCGAAAACGGAGCCGAAGGCTTCAACGTCATCCAAGGACACGTCACCCAACGGCAAGAACTCCGATAACAAAGCTGACGCCACCACCAAAAAATCCGACCCAAAGCCTGCTGAGACAAGGTCTGCCGCGACAGCGTCATCGCCGCCAAAACACGACAATTCTGCCGGACCAAGCACCCCCGCGTCGACGACATCTTCACCGACCGGCCCTGGAGTGGGCGGGTATGCCATGGCCGGCGGACTCGGCGCCGTGGCCGCGATGGCAATTGCCCTGGTTGCCGGCTGGCTCGGCTTTCTGCCAGCTGGCAGTGATGATGAGACCACCGCGCTGAACGATCGCCTGACACGTGTCGAGCAGGAGGTCTCTGCAGCCACGGAGGTCGGGAATGTGGAGGTCACCACAGAAGATGTGGCAGCTCTCACGCAACGTATCTCCGCGCTTGAAACCGCACCCGCGCCCGCCGGCGCGGACAGTGCCGCAGTTGACGCTCTGCGGGCGGAACTCGCGGTGCTGTCGGATCAGGTCGGCACGTTTGACGCGATGACGTCCCGGCTCGACGAACAGGCGGCGGCCTTGGCCGGCGCCGAGGAGCGGCTTGACGGCATCACGCAGCAGATCGATACGGCGATCGCCGCCGTCACATCCGAAGATGGCACGGACGCACCTGCCGCTGCCGTGCTGACAGACCTCGATGGTCGTGTCGAGGCGCTTGCAGGTGATCTGTCGGCACTGATTGATCAGGTCGTCGGGTTGAACGAAACGGTTTCAACGCTCGATACACCTGGAAGCGTTGATCTGGCACCGGTGCAGGAGCGTCTCGACGCGCTCGCCGGCGATCTCGCGGCCGTACAGGAAGCACGGGGTGATCTTCCCGCGCTGAACGCTGCCATCGACGGGGTGCGCGCAGATCTCGCGACAACGGCCGACCGGCTTTCGAATCTCGAGACCGGCCTCACGGAGGCCGGCGCATCGACCGGAGACGTCGTTGGGCAGGTCGAAGCGCTGAGCCAGATCGTCGTCGGCGTCGAAACCACATTGCAGACCGTTCAGGATCAGATCGCCGGGGCTACCGCTGCGACGACGGATCTTGTTGCCCGTCTTGACCGGATCGAGACCAGCGCCGGCATCGACGATCCCAATCGTGCGGCGCGGGCGATTGCGATTGCAGGCCTGCGCGACGCGCTCGATCGTGGAGGTGACTTGTCGGCTGCGCTCGACACGCTCGAGAGCCTACTTCCCGCTGATGCTGTGCTGCCAGAGGCGCTGCAATCAGCGCGCGATAACGGTCTGGCGAGCCCATCGGAACTCTTGTCCAGCTTCCCGACTGCGGCAGCCGGGATTCTGGATGCGGCACGCACCGAGGAGGATGCGGGCTTCACGGCACGACTTCTCGACAATGCGCGTTCGGTCGTGCAGGTGCGGCGCATCGGCCCTGTCGAGGGTGACACACCAGAGGCAATCGTTTCGCGCATAGAAGATCGGCTTGTATCCGGTGATTTCGCCGCGGCATCTGCCGAGTGGCAGAGCTTGAGCGCTGAACAGCAAACGGCTAGCGCTGAATGGGGAGCTGCCGTTCAGGCCAGGGCCGCGGCTGAACAGGCTGTTGATGCGCTCTTGGCCGACATGCTGCAAAGCCTGGCCGGAAACGGCTGAGGAGCCGCCCGATGATCCGCGTCTTCGCCTTTCTCATTCTCGTTGTCGCGCTCGGCGCGGGCTTTGCCTGGCTTGCCGATCGGCCCGGACAGGTCGTCTTTGTCTGGCAGGGCTATCAGGTTCAGACCAGTCTGCTGGCGCTTGCTATCGCGGTCGCGGTCCTGTGCGTCGTCGCGATCGTGCTGTGGCAGATTTATCGCTTCATCATCAACGGCCCGCGCGCGCTCGGCGGCTATTTCAAGGAGCGTCGCCAGGTGCGCGGCTATCGCGCCTTGTCGCAGGGCATGATCGCGGTTGGTGCAGGCGATGTGCGGCTTGCCCAACACTACGCCGGAGAGGCGCGCAAGCTGTTGCGCAACGAACCACTGACTGGCCTGCTCGGTGCACAGACGGCCCAGTTGGCCGGGCGCGACACAGACGCCAGTGAAGCCTTCGCCGATATGCTTGGCGATGACCAGACCGTTCTGCTCGGACTACATGGTCTGTTCACGCAGGCGCAACGGATCGGCGATCAAGATGCGGCTGACCTCTATGCCGAGGAAGCGGTCAAGCGCGCGCCTGGGCTGTCCTGGGCGGCCAATGCGGTTCTCTTGACGCGGAGCCGTGCTGGCGATTGGGAAGCCGCCCTTGAAACGCTTGATCGAAATCGCCGCCACAAGGTTCTCGACAAGAAGGATGCGCAGAGGTTGCGTGCCGTTCTTCTGACCGCAATCGCGCAACGCGATGAAGACGAAAAGCCGGAGCCGGCGCTGAATGCCGCGCTCGAAGCGCACAAGCTTGCGCCCGATCTCGTCCCAGGCGCGGTTGTCGCTGGCCGAATCGCCGCGCAATTGGGTAAGTTTTCCAAGGCGACAACGCTGCTTGAGCGCAGCTGGAAGCAGTCGCCACATCCCGACATCGCGGCGGTCTATACACATTTGCGAGCCGGCGATTCGACCCAGGATCGACTCGAACGTGCCCGCGTATTATCGAAGAAACTACCTGGACATGCCGAAGGCCGGCGGGCATTGGCGCGCGCCGCGATCGATGTCCGCGACTTCACGCTCGCCCGCGAAGCCCTTGCCCCGGACATCCGTGACGCTCCCCCGCGCGGGATCTGCTTGATGATGGCCGAAATCGAGAACGAGGAAACCGGTGACACCGGCCATGTCCGGCAGTGGTTGGCGCGAGCATTGCGCGCACCGCGTGACCCGGCCTGGGTTGCGGACGGCCATGTCACGGATACATGGGCGCCGACCTCGCCGGTAACGGGCCGTCTCGATGCCTATGAATGGTCTGTACCGCCCGACGATCATGCTGAAACGGCGACGATTCTCGACCATGCGATGGCGGCGGACGCGGCCCCGATAGCCCCACCCGCACCAATGATTGACGTGTCGCCTCGCCATATGGCACCGCAACCTGATAACGCGCCGTCGGCAGCGTCCGCACAAGTCGATGCACATGCTGCGGACGCTACCTCGGAGGCGGCTGCGGAAGCCGATGTGCCGGTGACTGCCGTCGCTTCAGCGAAGACCAACACGTCTGACGAGGGGTCGGGTTCCGGTTTGACGGCCGCCGAGGAACACTCTGAGCCGGAGGACCCGCCTACACCGAACACGCAGCCCCAAGAGCCTTCACCTGAAGTGCTTGCGGCGGCGTTGCAGGCAGCAGAAGCGCCTAAACCCAACACGCCTGTGCCCGAGGCACCGTCGCCGCAACAGGCCGTGCTGCCTATGGCGCCTTTGGAAGCCTCTGCTGAACCATCCTCCGGTCGCGCCGAAGATGTTGCGTCTGCGCCTGTTGTACAGGCCGAGCCATCCAGCAATGGGGAAGGTGACGGCGTTTCCGCTGGTCGGCGAACTGCGCAAGATCAATACTCGAGAGCAGCGTCCAATCAGGCCGACCCTGATGATGATGTCGTCCTGCCGCCACCACCAGATGATCCCGGCCCCGATGTCTCCGAGGGCGAGCGCAAACGACGGTTCGGGCTGTTTTAGGATTGCTTGCCCAGCCAACGCCATTCACTTTGGTCAGCGGGGATCCGGGACCTTAGCCGTGGTCTCGCTGACAGCGTTGGACTGCGGTCGAACGCATAACCGGGTTCACATTCCATGATCCTGGCTCAGCACCACCGCGATTGCCCGGAAGTTGAGATGGACGCACCGTACCAAGCATGCTCAACCCGTGTTGAAGATCAAGGTGGCATCACCTTGTCAAATCGGGGGGCAGCGGCTATGTCGTTCGCCTGCCCGGGCCGCCGCTTTAGCTCAGCTGGTAGAGCACATCAGTCGCAATCAGTGAGTCTGATAACGAATTTGATGTGAAGCCAAGGGATTGGCGAAACGGGAAGTCGATTGGTAGGTCTATAGCAGGGTTCGCCCTGCGTTTGGTGCGCCGGTGTAGCTCAGTTGGTAGAGCACGTCATTCGTAATGATGGGGTCGGCGGTTCGAGTCCGTTCACCGGCACCATATTTTTGTCCGTGCGAAGCCGCCGGCCAACCCCTCGCCCGGGATGCGGCTCGAGCTTTCTCCTCTAACGCGCAACCCATTTGTATCCGCGCTGCCGTCTAAGGCCGCAGTGGCTCAGCTTGGCTCACCCGACACGCTGCCAGAAAGGCCACGAGCGTTACCGCTTGCGCGAGACACAAGGTGATCGCCGCACCCGTGGCTCCAGCCATAACCAGCAACGGATAGCCGAGCATCACCACCGTGGCAAAACCCGCGCCATGACACCAAAGAATCGGTGTCGTGCGGTCCAGTGTGCGGAGGAAAACCGACGCCATCGCGATCGGCAGATAAAGGAAGTAGGCGAAACTGATCAGCCGCACGAGATCGCCAGTTCCGGCAAACGCCGTGCCGAACACAAGGCCAAGCCAGAAGTTTGCCGGACCGGCCACCAACAGGAGGCCCGCACCAAGCACTAAAGAAAACAGCACGGTTTGCCTCAGAAGATAAGACTGAAGCCCCAACACCCCGCCGTGACGATGGGCAACCGCTGCTTGACGCGGCACGAAGTTGTCCACCGCATGCAAGACCAGATTGACACCACCCATCAGGAACACCGCGGCGCGCAGAACTGCGACGGCTTCGTCGCCGAGCAGCACGCCACCCCCGAGCCATAGAACCTGTTCCTGGCCGGCGATGATCAATTCGGCCAAAAGCAGCCATTTCGAGAACGCCCAATGGTGGCGCAGGATCGGCCCGAACGTTGCCAGGCGGCACTTTGTGCACAAATGCCGGAAC
>JBCBSK010000030.1:0-28873 GCA_039819185.1 Pseudomonadota bacterium
GCTCGACTCGATCAGCCAGGACAGTTGGCGCTCCTGACAGCACGGCCGTTGAAGAAGCCCGTGTTCAAATCGACCATCCAGCCAAGGCCGAGCTCGTAGGGGCTCATCGGCCGGTTCGCGCGGATCGCGTACGCTGCCGGCACGAAATCCGTCTGTGCCATGATGAAGCCGGCTTCGAGGCGCGCGAGATTGACCGCCGAGAACCCGGTCGCGCGCAAGCCAAACAGCTGACCTGGGTCCCACAGCGCGTCCCATAGCTTCAATGCGTCGCGGGCTGTGACGAAGAGTTCGTAGCCGAGATCGCCGGTGAAGCCGGTGCGCGAAACCAGAACCTCCGTACGGCCGAGCTTGACTGTCACCATGCCGAAGGGTTTCAGCGTGTCGAGGCCCTTAAAGCCTGCCGCCTTCAGGACGCTGAAGCTCGTTGGACCCTGCAGCGCGAGACCTGCGATGGCGTCGGTCTCATCGGTTACTGTGACATCAAAGCCAAGGCTCGACTCGATCAGCCAGGACAGTTGGCGCTCCTGACAGCACAGCCGGAACTCGGTCTCGGACATCCGATACAGCGTGCCGTCATCAAGCACATGGCCGTCCTCATTGCACCAGGCAGTATAGCGAACTGTGCCTGGCGTTTGTTTGGCGACGGAGCGCACCGTCAGCCGGTCGAGGAAGGCCTCGGCGTCCGGACCGCTGATCCGGTATTTCGTCATTGGCGATATATCGAACAGCGTCGCCGCATTGCGGATCGCGGCGTATTCGAGCTCGGTATCCTGCACGGTATTGAGCGCGAGATAGCCGGACCAGGAATACCAGTCGAGGCTCCAGCAGAGATCCTTCAGGCGTGGTGTGAAGGGCGTGTCCTGGTAAGGCGTCAGATAGTGATCTTGCGGCCAGGGGTGGCGGGTGCCAGGCAGCCAGTGGGTGGGTGTGGCGAGCTTCCGCGTTGCGGTTTTCGTCGTCATTGTCCACCGCTCTCGATGATGGCGCGGGCAGCGTTCAGGCCCGGTACGCCGGTGATGCCGCCGCCGGGATGCGAGCCCGCACTGGCCAGCCAAAGCCCTTGAATTTGCGTTCTGTAGCGTGCGGTCTGATGGGTTGGGCGGAGCATGAACATCTGATCGACCGCCAGTTCGCCATGGTGCCAATGCCCGCCTGGCATGCGGTAACGTGTTTCGATATCGGCAGGCGTCAGCAGTTCCTGCGCCGTAATCAGCATGCCGATACCGGGGGCATGGCGTTCGAGCGTGTCGAGGACCACCGCTTCAAAAGCTGCCTTGCCTTTGTCCCAACCGCCGGCGAGATTGTGCGGCGCATATTGCACGATCGCCGACAAGATGTGCTGTCCACCTGGCGTCAAGTCGGGATCTGCAACGGTCGGTAGCGTGATTTCCATCACCGGTGCGTCCGAGAAGCGGCCATATTTCACCGCATTGAAAGCTGTCTCCACTGCGTTGATCGATGGCGCAACCAGCAAGCGACCTGCATGATCGGCATCACTGACGCCGGTGAAGGTTGGACGATCACGAAGTGCCAATGTCAGCTTGGCCGCTGTGCCCTGCATGCGCAGATTGCCGAGCCGGCGGACAAGATCGGTTTCCAGATACCGCGTGCCGACAAGATCGATCAGCGTGGTTTTGGGATTGATCGCGGACACCACGATCGGCGCCTGCACTATCTCGCCACCAGCGAGTGCAACGCCTGTTACCCGATCGGTATCGACCTGGATATGATCGACCTCGGCGCCGGTGCGGATCTCGACGCCATGGTGTTCAGCTGCGCGCGCAAACGTTGCCGTCACGGCTGCCATGCCGCCCTTAGCCTGGGCGATAGCGCCTTGCGCGCCGGCTATCTCGCCGGCGAGGCGGTAGTAGAGCGGTAGAATCGAGGTCGGCGAGCGCGGGCCCAGATTGGTGCCGATGACGGCGTCAAGCGCCACCGCGCCCTTCAGCCGGTCGTCTAAGAGATCATCTTCGAGCACGTCGGCGACATTGATCAGGAGCATGCGGAGAAACTCGCGCATATCGTCCCTGCCAAGCCGGCGGATCGCGAAGCCGAGCTTGCCGAGGGTGGACTTCTCGCTGAGCGGCGTTGGCCCGAGCCTTGGCGGAAGATCGGTCAGGAAACCGCCGAGGACAGAGGCATAGCGCATAAGTTTCGGCCGTAGCCGTGTCCAGGCCGTGCGGTCGCGGTCGGACAGGTCTCCATCAATGGTTGCTCCAAAGGCGCCTCGCAGGACAAGTGGTCCGCGCTCGGGATCGAGGGCCACCGTTGGCATATGCGCTGTTGCATAGCTGAGACCGTGTGCTTCGAGGTCGAGCACCTTGATGACATCGGGATGCAGTAGCATCAGAGTTTGCGGCAGTGCACTGTCGATCCCGCTATCTGCCAGGGCATGCGGGCGGGCTGCGCCGCCAAGGGCACTGTCGGCTTCCAGCAGCACAACCTTTCGGCCGGCGCGGGCCAGCAGGATCGCTGCCACCATGCCATTGTGCCCGCCACCGACGACAATGGCGTCATATCGGTTCGTGGACTGGCCTGCGCCACCGCCGTCAGGTGTGTCTTCTGCAGCAATCTCAGATGACGACATGGGGCTCGCTCATGTCTTTCGGGCTGCGCTTGAGGTCGCGCAGCATTTCGCGGGCCGCATTGCGCCCCGGCGCGCCCATAACGCCACCGCCGGGATGAGTCGAAGAGCCGCACATATAGAGCCCGCGCACCGGCGAGCGATACTTCGCATACCCCGGAATGGGCCGATTGAAGAGAAGCTGATCGAAGGTCAGTTCGCCCTGGAAGATATTGCCTTCCGTCAGGCCAACTTCGGCTTCGAGTTCACGCGGCGTGCGTACTTCCATATGCAGGATGCGGTCGCGGAAGCCCGGTGAATAGTCCGCGATCTGGCCGATCACCGTTTCCGCAAAGCCGTCTCGGTCTGCGTCGGTCCACTCCTGACCTTCGATCCTGGGCGGGCAATACTGCACGAAGCAGCTCATGAAATGCTGCCCCGGCGGTGCCAGGGTTGGATCTGTCAAGGACGGGATCATCATGTCGAGCAACGGATCCGCCGACCAGCGGCCCGCCTTCCAGTCGTCATAGGCGGCTTCGATACGCGCAATTGTATCCGAAAAATGCATGTCACCTTTGAGACAGGGGCTACCGGCCGGAAGCTGCGGGAACTCCGGGGCAGCCTCAAGCGCGATGTTCACCTTACCGGATGAGCCGCGGATTTTGAATTTCTCGACGCGTTCCACAAAGTCGTCGGGCAAGTCCTCGCGTGGCACGAGCTTCAGGAAGGTGCGCTTGACATCGGCATTAGAAACGACCCGGTTGGCGTGGAACTCATCGCCATTGTCGAGCACAATGCCGGTCGTGGCCCCGTTGCGGATCAGAACCCGCTCGACCGCATTGCCGGTGACGATCGTCCCGCCCGACGCGCGGAAAGAAGCCGCAAGCGATTCCGACACCATGCCCATGGCGCCGCGCGCAAAGCCCCAGGCGCCGATCGAGCCATCGACCTCGCCCATATAGTGATGCAACAGGACATAGGCCGTGCCCGGTGACATCGGCCCGAGGGCGGTGCCGATGATTCCCGAAACGGCCAGCACCGCCTTGATCAGGTCAGTCTCGAAATACTCATTGAGGAAATCCGAAATCGACATGGTCCAGAAGCGGATCATATCGGCCATTTCGGTCTCGGTCAGATCGTTGAGCTTCTTGCCGAGATAGAGCAGTTCACCGACATCGCGCGGGTGAAAGCTCGTCGGATCGGGCGCCGTCCGCATCAACAGCGGCTGGATGAACCGGCATTGCCGCGTCACGTCGCGGGAATAGCGCTCATACTCTTCGGCGTCACGCATCGAGTGGCGCTGAAACTCCCGGCGCAGCATTTCGTGGTCGCGGTACATGCCGAGATAGTCGCCCTCCCGGCTGAAGGTCGCACCACCCTCATAGGGAATAACCTGGAGTCCGTGTTTCGGCAGTTCCAGATCGCGCATGATCTCAGGCCGGAACAGGCTGCAGACATAGGAGCAGTTGGAGTAGGTGATGCCGGGATGGTGCGACCGACTGGTGGCCGCACCGCCAACCCAGTCATTCTTCTCTATGACCGCAACATCAAGGCCCGCGCGCTGCAGATAGCAGGCGGTGACCAGACCATTATGGCCGGCGCCGATGACGATCGCATCATAGTCGTTCTGTCGCGTCACCGTCGCCCCACCTTCGGCCCGATCGTGCACCCAACCTTCGTTCTGACCATCGCCACAAAGCTCGCATGCCACCGCCAGGAACGTCCAGCCATTTTGGCTGAATGTTCAGCAAGAACCTTGTGTCTTGCCCAATGCCCGCATAGGCTTAGCTTTGATCACGGCATAGTGCCAGTGCCAGATGGTGTAGACATCGAGCATGGCGCATTAGGCCTTGATCAGTGCACGCTTCGGTCCATAGCATGTTGCTGTGCGGCACGTCATGGCTCTCGAAGTCCGAGCTGGATGACAGGTGGTGGAACGCCACGGGAGGGATGCGACCGCGTGGCTGCAAGTGAAGACGGTATCCTCTACGACGACCGGATGATCCGGTTTCTTGAGATTGTCTGGGGCGAGGGCTATCTGTCGCCTGGCGGTCCGGGCGCGGTTGACGCGATTGTCGACGGGCTTGACCTCTCGGGCAAACGCGTTCTCGATATCGGCTGCGGGTCCGGCGGTGTGACGCTGCATCTCGCCAAGCGGTTCGCACCCGGTCACATAACCGGCCTCGATGTCGAAGCGCCGGTGCTGGACAAGGCGCGGGAGCGTGCCGAAGCAGCCGGCCTGTCGGATCGCGTCACGTTCACTCAAGTTGAACCTGGGCCGCTGCCCTTCGCGGACGGCAGTTTCGATCTGGTCTTTTCCAAGGATGCGATTGTTCATATCGCCGACAAGGAGACACTGTTCGTCGACATTGCCCGCATGACTGTATCCGGCGGATGGTTTGCGGCAAGCGATTGGATGATAGGTCATGACGGCCCGCCATCTGAGACGATGGCGAGATACATCGCTGCCGAAGGGCTCGATTTTGGGATGGCCTCGCCGGCCCGCTATGAAACCGCAATGCGGGCGGCCGGTTTCAGTGACATTCAGGTGGTCGACCGCAATCCCTGGTATCGCGAGCACGCACGGACTGAAGTCGCCAAGATGGAAGGCCCGCTTTATAGCGTTGCCGCCGACGCTGTCGGGAAAGACTATGTCGATGAGCAAATTGCGTTGTGGCGCAAGATGATAGAGGTTCTCGATCTTGGCGAGCACCGCCCGACCTTCATTCGTGGCCGCAAGTCGCTGTAGTCGAGACGTGTTAGAAGGACCCCGCATCGCGCATGGCCGCTGTTGAGACCTCTCCACCCCGCGACAAGCTGAAAGGCCGAAAGGCCTCCAAAGAGGTGCGCCAGGCGCAACTCATCGAGGCGACGATCGATGTCCTTTATCGTCGTGGCTATGCCGATACCACGCTGGCCGATGTTGCGGACAGCGCGGGGCTCTCGCGCGGTATTGTCAACTTCCATTTCAACAGCAAGGATGAGCTTCTGCTCGCGACGCTCAAATTCCTGACCGACGAATACAGTGCCCATTGGCGCAAGGCGATCGCGCGCGCTGAACCGGATGCAGGGAGCCAGCTCTGGGCACTGGTGGCGTCAGATTTCGACCGTGCCGTGGCCAGCCGGCGCAAGCTGGCCGCCTGGTCTGCCTTTGTCGGCGAGGCCAAGACGCGGCCCGCCTATCGTGACTATTGCGGCCAGCGCGATAGCCAGTTCGCCGACACGCTTGTAGATCTCTGCCGCCGCCTCGGTGGAGATCGGGATGCTGATCCCGAGAAGCTCGCACTTTCGCTTGAGGCGATGCTTTGGGGATTGTGGAACCGTATGCTGCTGACCAACATGGAACTGAGCCGGGAGAAGGCACATTCAGCGGCCATTGAGGCCCTGATAGTGCTGTTTCCGGGACGGTTCGACAGGAACGGCCCCGTGCCGGCCGGGGAGATCAAGGCACGCTAGAGCAATTCCAGCGAAAGTGGGAACCGGTTTCGCGTCCGGAATTGCTCAAAAACAAGGAGTTGGGGTGGGTCCAATGAGCTGGAGTTCATTGGAGGTGCTCCAAAAAGGGCGGATCGCAAAAGAGGGTGCACGCCGGATTCTGGCTGACACCTGATCCGCTTCTGTAATCGATGTTTGCGTTAGAAGAGAACGACCAGAGAGGAGTTCAGACTGATGATCGAGACCAACGTAAAACACCTGGCCGGACGGATGGCCAAGCTCGCAGCTGGCACCGCGGCTGCAGCGATCCTCGCGACCGGCGTCGCCCAGGCCGAGAATATTACCGTATTCACCTGGGCCGGCTATGAGGATCCCGCCTTCTACACGCCCTACACCGAGGCGCATGACGAGGAGCCGAACTTCGCCTTCTTCGGCGACGAGGAAGAAGCCTTCCAGAAGATGGTGGCCGGCTTTGAGGCGGATGTTGCGCATCCGTGCTCGCAGAGCGTGCCCAAATGGCGCGATGCCGGCATCATCGAGCCGTGGGACGTCAGCCGCATTCCGGCCTATGACGACCTCAATCCCGGCCTGACCTCAGTCGACGGCTTCGTGGTTGACGGCAATGTTTATATGATCCCCTACGATTGGGGGAACACGCTGCTTGTCTACAACACCGAATCCGTTCCGCCAGAAGATACTACCTCCCTGCAGATCTTCACCGATCCGAAATACGCTGGCCGCATCTCGCTGCCCGACAATGTCGCGGACGCCTATGCGCTCGCCGTCCTTGCCATCGGGATCACGGATTGGACCACGATGACCGACGAGCAGTTCGAAGAGGCCAATGAATGGCTGCGCAAAGCGCACCAGAATGTCCGCTTCTACTGGCAGGACGGAGGCGAATTGCAGCAGGCCTTTGCCAACGGTGAGATCGACATGGCCTGGGCCTGGAACGAAACGCCGACCACCGCGAAAGCAAACGGTCTGCCGGTTGATTTTACGCTCGATACCGAAGAAGGCATCACAACCTGGATCTGCGGATTGGCTAATGTTGCCAATGGCGTTGGCGACGAAGACCGGCTCTATGACTATGTCAACGCGATGTTGGGCGAGGCCAGCGCTGACTTCTTGGTCGGTGACTGGGGCTATGGCCACTCGAACATGACGCTGATGAGCGCCATGGATCAGGAGCTGCTCGCGACCTACGGCTATGACGATCTTGAGTCCTTCAAGGACAAGACGTTGTTCCAGGCTGCCGTCGATCCACAACGCCAGATCGCGATGAACGAAATGTTCGAACGCATCAAGGCCGGCTTCTGATCCGATCTTTTCGCACTGACAACAGCCAGCCGCCGCTCCGGTCTCCGGGGCGGCGGTTGTCGTTTGCAGCTTTAGAAAGACTGGGCAGGCTGCGTTGCCCGTCGCTGCGCCAAGATAAACACCCGCGGGAATTCGAGCAGCACGGAGCCATCCGCGCGCATCGGATAGGCCATCTCGATCGCAGCTTTATAGCCGTCTAAAAACCGCGTCATTTGCTCGACATTGAGCCGTTTCAGATAGGGCGTCAGGCCCGCGCCGCGCATCCAGTCAACGATCGCATCCGGACCCGACAGGTGGTGGACATAGGTCGTCTGCCAGACCTCGATTGTATCGGCCGTATCGCCGAGCCAGTCATGATAGTCTGCGAAGCTGCCGATTGGTGTGCGCGCGCCGGACGCCTCTTGGAGTGTGTCCGCCCAATACGGCCGGTTTGCTACCTCGCGCATCAGCCGATGGGTCGGCTCGTTGAGAGTATCGGGCATCTGGATCGCAAGCCAGCCATCCGGCTTGAGATGGCCCATCAGCTGCGGCAGCAAGGATTGATGGTCCGGCAGCCAGTGCAGCACTGCATTTGCGACAACGAGATCAACGGGCGCCTCGGGCATCCAGGTGCCGGCATCGGCTTGCAGGAAGCTTGCGCTGGGTACGCGCCGGCGCGCCTGTTCCAGCATTGCGTCCGAGGTATCGACACCAGTCAGCTCGGCGCCAGGATAGAGCTTGTGCAGATACTCCGTTGAATTGCCGGGCCCGCAGCCGAGATCGATCACGCTTCCAACGCTATGGTCATGCAACGGGCTGAGCAGGTCGTGCAGCGGTCGTGCGCGCTGGCGCTCGAAGCGGAGATAGAGATCGGGCTGCCAGTCAGTGGTGGACGACGTGTTTGGCCTCATCCTCCATCATCGATCAATTCAGTAGCACCAGTGCCGCCGGGTCCCATCCGACGCGGACCGGTTGCCCGGTGGCAAGCAGATGACTGCCATGGGAGTTCGACACCGAGACCCAGATCCGGGTGCCGCAACGGTCGAGATCGACCGAATAGTGTGTCGTTTCGCCGTAATAGGCGGTGTCGGCGATCTTGCCGTCGAGCACATGACCGCCGAGATCTTGACCGTTCTCCGAGACTGTAAGGCGTTCCGGACGAACCGCGAGCGTGACGTCCTGATCGTTGGCCAAAAAGGCTTCCGGCCGGGGCAGGGTGATCGTGCCGATGCTCTTGCTGTCGAGTGTCACCTCGCCATTGGCGTCGTCTGTCACGGTAGCGTCGAGAAAGTTCATGCCGCCGATGAATTCGGCGACGCGGCGGGTGGCGGGCTTTTGATAGAGTTCTTCCGGGCCCGCGATCTGGGAGATCTTGCCGTCAAACATCACCGCGATCCGGTCCGACATGGTCAGCGCCTCTTCCTGATCGTGGGTGACCAGGATGAAGGTGATGCCGACAGAGCGCTGTAGCCGGCGTAGTTCGACTTGCATCTGCTCGCGGAGTTTTTTGTCGAGCGCGGATAATGGTTCGTCGAGCAGCAGCACTTTCGGGCTCAGAACAAGCGCGCGAGCCAGGGCCACGCGCTGGCGCTGGCCGCCGGAGAGTTCGTTGGCACGACGATGGCCGAGGCCGGAGAGGCCGACCCGATCGAGGGCTTCATTGACCAGTTGATCGCGTTCGGCACGCGGCAAGCCGCGCCGTCTCAGGCCGAAGGCGACATTGTCGGCGACATTGAGATGCGGGAACACCGCATAGCTCTGGAAGACCATGTTCGTTGGCCGATGGTTCGCCGGCACGCCGGTCATGTCCTCGCCGCCGATCAGGATCGTGCCTTCGGTGGCGTCCCCAAAGCCCGCGATCAGCCGTAACAGCGTGGTCTTGCCACACCCCGACGGGCCGAGCAGCGAGAAGAACTCGCCCTCCTGGATATCGAGCGAGACATTGTTGAGCGCGGTGAAGTCGCCGAAACGCTTCACGGCATTCTGGATCTGGATGATGGGGCGTGCGGTCATATGCCGGCATCCTCCTTCAATTGCAGACGCTTGACACTCGACCGGCGCAGCAGTTCGCCCGCCGTCAGCAGGAGGAACGATGCGACCAGAAGGATCGTGCCGAGCGCGAGCACGCCCGGGATCGCGGCGGGGAAACGGATCTGGCTGAAGATGTAGACAGGCAGCGTAGGCTCCGTGTCGGCCAGGAAGAAGGCGACGATGAATTCATCGAGCGAGATCGTGAACGTGATCAGCAAGCTCGAAATGATGCCGGGCAAAACATTTGGAAGCGTGACCCGGAAGAATGCGCCAAGCGGGGTTTCGCCAAGATCTGAGGCGGCTTCTTCAAGACTTTGATCGAAGCCTTCGAAGTTCGACATCAGGATGGCCATCGAATAGGGGATCGCGAGCAGGGTGTGCGCCAGCGTCACGGTGACGAGCGACAGCGACAGGCCAAGCTGTAGCATCACGACGAGCAGTGAGATTGCGACGATGATCTCGGGCAGGAACAGCGGTGTCATGATGACGCCGGTGATAGCCGGGCGGGCAAAGAAACGGTAGCGGACGATGGCGCGTGCGCCGAGCACCCCAAAGGTTGTCGCCAGAACGGCCGATGACACACCGACCTTGATCGAGTTCCACAACGCACCCTGCATCGCCTCGTTTCCGGCCATCATGCCGTACCATTCGAGCGTGAAGCCCTGCAGCGGAAACGCGACGATCGTCGAATCGTTGAAGGAAAACAACGGGATGAACAGTATCGGCAGATACAAGAAGACCATATAGGCGATGGCGTAGAAATAGAGCGCGTTCAATCTCATATCAGCCGCCCCTACTTTATCCGACTTGCGCCGAGCCGGAGCGCCATGACGACGACCAGCGCAACGCCACAGACAATCGTCATCGCCGTGACGGCAAGTGCTGCGCCCAGTGGGAAGTTCGAGGCGCGGCTGAACTGGACCTGGATGATGTTGGCGATCATCAGCCCGTTGTTGCCGCCGACGAGCCGTGGTGTGACGTAGTCGCCGATCGTCGGGATGAAGATGATCACGGACGCCGCGATGATGCCGGGCAGCGACAGCGGCAGGGTAATCCTCAGGAAACGGCGGATGGGGCCATCGCCAAGGTCTGTCGCGGCCTCAAGCAAGGACCGGTCGATCTTCTGCAACGACACAAAGATCGGCAAGATCGCGAACGGCGCCCAGGCATGCGACAGGGTGATGATCACCGCATTGACGTTGTAGAGCAGGAACGTCAGCGGCTCCTGGATCAGGCCGATCGACAGCAGGCCTGAGTTCAAGACCCCATCATAGCCGAGCACGACGCGCCAGGCGAAAATACGCAACAGATAGCTGGTCCAGAACGGAGTCGTGATCAGGAAGAGCCACAGCATCCGGTTCTTCTGGACGTGGAAGGCAATGAAATACGCCATCGGATAGGCGAGAAGCACCGTCACCACGGTGACGAGGCCGGACACCATCAGCGAACGCTGCATCAGCGCTGAATAAAGCGGGTCAGTGAAGACCTCGCGGTAATTGTCGAGGGTAAAGGTGCGGTCGATCGTGAGGTAATTCTGGGTCCAGAAGCTGAACACCACGATGGTGCAAATCGGCACCACCATCATCACGACCACATAGAGGAAGGTGGGGCTGACAAGCGACAGGCCGTTGAAATTGTCGCTGCGGCGCAAGTGCCGCCACAGGGAGACGTTGGGCCTGGTCACGGGAAGCGGGGCTGTCTGATCTACCAAAGCGCATTGCCCTCCGCCCAGATGGCGATGGCATCACGTTGGAAGCACGATGCGGGAGCAGCTTGTCTACGTCCCTTCGCGACACCGATTCCCGAACCCGGTCCTGTTTGATCCAGCCTGCTCACGCCGTTTGGTCTTGTCCCCTCTCCGTGCGGGTATTGCCGCAACGGATGATTTTTGTTTGTGACAGCTTAGCGAACCTTGCGCTCAGTCTCCAAGCTCAAATTCCCTGCATTTCTGCTGTGCAATTCAGCACGATTGCGCAATGCCTCTAAAAGTCGACCCTGTTGCTCCGGTCGCCAGAGTGCGCTGCTCCTGCGTCCAGGAGAGGGCCACCGCCATCGTGGAGCATCATCTCCGCAATCTATGGCATGGGTTAGCAACGAGGTTGTTTTCTTGTCGCTTTCTTATTTCCGCCCTTGCCAAATTTGCTGAACGGTCATTCAATATCCTAATAGGTCCGTTAGCGACTGCAAGTACTTATCGTGCTTTCAGACGATCACGAGACCGTATGTTTGGGCTTGGCGCTAGAAGGTAACGTTGGTGTGCTGGAATGAGGCTCCCCAAACGCTGCCTAGATCGGGCCGGACACCTGCAGGATGCACTGCGGCGAATAGTTGAAACGGGGAGCATGAGATGAACAAGCAAGTCGGTGCTGTGTCGGTGGCGGGAGCGAGCGAGGCGCAGCCTGAGATCAAGGAGCAGGCGCGCAAACATCTCGTGCAACCCTGGCCGGTTGCGGGTGGTCTCGGAGAGACGGCGCATATGCTCGTGTCTGCCTCCGAGGCGATTTACATCTATGACGAGCAGGGCCGCAAACTGATCGACGGTCCGGGCGGCATGTGGTGTGTGCAGGTCGGTCACCGGCGCGAGGAACTGGCCCAAGTCCTCTACGACCAGTCCATGGCGATGACCTATTCCTCGCCCTGGTATACGACCTCCGGCCCCGCCGCAGAACTGGCCGCCGTCATCGCCGACCGCGCCCCCGGCGATCTTGATCACGTGTTCTTTTCGACGGGCGGGTCGACGGCGGTCGAAACCGCGATCCGCCTTGCCTGGTTTTACCATGCGGTGCGTGGCAAGCCGCACAAGACCAAGCTTCTGACCCGCGAGGGCGCCTATCACGGCTCGACCTTCCTTACGGGGTCAATCTGCGGCAAGCCCCGCGACCGGGACTGGATGACCCAGTTCGACGACCAGGTAATCCGGTTGTCCTCTCCGGCGACTTTGCGCCGACCCGACGACATGTCGATTGAAGCCTTTGGTGATCATCTCGTCGCCGAGGCAGAGCAGCGCATCGCCGAGGCCGGGCCGGACACCATCGCGGCCTTTGTCGGTGAGCCGATCATGGCGTCGGGCGGCGTCATCGTGCCACCCGAAGGCTATCTCGGGCGGATGCGTGAACTGTGCCGCAAGCACGACATCCTGTTCATCATGGATGAGGTGGTGACCGCCTTCGGCCGACTTGGTCACATCTTCGCGTCGGGTGATGTGTTCGGGCTCGATCCCGATATGATCACCTTCGCCAAGGGTGTCACCTCGGGCTATTTCCCGCTCGGCGGCACGGTGATCTCGTCAGCGCTCGTCGACGAGATCAAGCAGTCCGGTCAGGACTCAGCCATGTTTGCGCATGGCTACACCTATTCGAGCCATCCGGTCGGCTGCGCCCTAGCGTTGAAGAACATCGCGATAATGGAAGACGGGCTGCTGCAGCATACACGTGCGCTCACGCCCTATTTCCAGAAACGGTTGAAAGAGCTCGAAAGCCTCGACCTCGTCGGCGAGGTGCGCGGCATGGGTCTGATGGCCGGCATCGAATGTGTCGCCGACCGGACAAGCAAGAACCCGCTGGCGCTCGATCTCGAAGTCGGCGCACGCATCGACACGCACTGTCAGGAGCTTGGCCTTCTGGTCCGGCCACTGATCAATATGATCGTGATGAGCCCGCCGCTGATCATCGAGAAACCGGAGATCGACCGCATGGTCGAGATCCTGCACGAGGGGATCAGCCGGACGATGGTCGACTTGAAGAAAGAAGGGCTCTGGAGCGGGGCGTAACCGCTCATGTCCGGCCACGAAGGCGACGTTTGGGCCGCCCGCGAGCCGCTTGCCGTCGCCAAGAGCCGGCCTATTCTGCCGCGAGTGTCGATGTCAGCATCGTTGCGTTCAATTCGCGCAGGCGGCCTGCCGGCGGTTCGTCATCGAGCGTCATGACTGGCATCAGGGCGCGCATCGCGTCATGATGTGAGCGAACGCCATATTCGTGATCTGACAGCAGGATCCCGTCATAGCCTGACGACCGCGTTGCCTCGTTCGACCACTCCGTGAGTTGAATGTCTTCGGCCACGGTGTCCCGGTCGATGCGGCCCGACAGGCAACGCGCCGCATTCATCTGGCGCTGCTGCTCTTTCGGTACCGGCACGTGATATTGTGCGGCGCGTTGCAGCGTCTCGCCGGTGGAAAGTGGGAACTCCTGATAAAATCCGATCGAGTCCGGGTAGAACATCAAAACGCTGTTGGGGAAGAGGCCGATATAGAGCCAGGCGCGGCGATGGCTTTCCGGCAGATAGGGCACCTCCGGCAGGAGCTTTTTGTAGTTTCGTACGCTCCACAGCCGGCTCGCCCCCTCGTCGAAGGTGGCGTAGGAGCGCGATGTGCCGTCAACGAACGGTTCGTCGAAATAGGTCGAGCCATAAAGGTCCTGCAGCGCCGGATGCGCCATCGCGACGTGATAGCCCTCATTGTCGACATCGCGCACCGACTTCCAGTTAACGTCTGCGCCGTAGAGTGAGATGCCACCGATCGGTTCGAGCGCATCAAGTCGATAAGGCGTTACCTCAGTCTCGCGGCGCGCCATGATGTCGGCGACCGATGGCTGGTCGCTCTCCAGAAACCGCACGAAGATGAAGCCGTGCCAGATCTCCATCTCGATCGGCTTGAGGCCCCAGGTCTCGCGGTCGAGATCGGGTAAACTGTCTGGCCGGGCAGCACCTCTAAGCGTGCCGTCGAGATTGTAGACCCAGCCATGGAACGGGCAGACCAGTGCCCCCTTGCAGGACCCGTAGCGGTCCGCGACCACACGGCTACCCCGATGTCGGCAGACATTGTGAAAGGCGCGGATCGCGCCATCCTTTCCCCGCACGACAACCGCGCGCTCACCAACGAGATCGAGTGTTTGGAAATCACCCGGGTCAGGCAGATGGCTTTCGTGGCAGACAATTTGCCAGTGGCGTCGGAACAGCAGGTCCGACTCAAGTTCAAGCAGTTCTTCAGAATTGTAGGTCCAGGCCGGCAGGCCGCGGCGATCCCAGACTTCCGGAACACCGGGCGGACGCTGATAGGCGCTCATGATGCGGCCTCATATTTGTTGAACGTTCATTCAAAATAGCGTGGCGTGCAGGGGTGAGGCAAGAGCGGGCGCCTAAGGCTGTCGTCCATAGGTGCCAGATGAGTGTTGCGACGAGAGCGGTACTGGCGCTCAGAATGTCGGTCCAAGGTCAATCGGGCTGCCATCCGAAAACCGCGCAAAGCGGAACCGGTTGAGATCATGACCCGCGGGTTTGCCTTGCACGAGGTCCGCGACCACGCGACCGGCACCGGGACCAATACCGAAGCCATGGCCGGAGAATCCCGTCGCGATGATGAGGCCCTCTGGCTCAGGCACATGATCGATCACCGGAACGATGTCCGGCATGGAATCGATCATCCCGGCCCATGTGTCTTGAAACGGCAGATCGGCCAGCTTTGGCAACCGGTCTTTCAAGTGCTTGCGCATCAGTTTAAGCGCCTTGTCGGATGGCGCTGGGTCGAGAACGCGCGTGCGCTCGAACGGCGTTTGCTCCTCCGCACCCCACCGGCTTTGCGCGAACAGGCTCGGCAGAAGGTGCGACAGGGAAATGTCGGTGTCGCGAAACGAGTGCCGCATCAGCGGCGCGAAGGGCTTGAGATGGCGCAAGGTGTCGCGCGTCACATAGTGGTCGTGGTGATCGCCGATGGCGAGTGAATAGCCCCCATCGCGCCGTCTGCGGAAGGCCAGGTCGGGCCCGACCGCATTGCCGGCGAAGACCTCCGGCCCCGGCGCTGTGCGCGCCACGGTCGCCCGGACACTGAGTTGCGGTAGCGAGATCCCGAGATTGTGCAGGAACGCCGATGACCATGCGCCTCCTGCCAGGACCACCGCGTCGGTCCGGATCGCGCCATGTTCGGTGACCACGCATGTCACCCGTCCCGCCTCGGTCTCGACCGTGCGTGCGGCGCAGTTCTCGGTGATGCTCGCTCCAAGCCGCTGCGCTGCCCGCGTCAGCGCCGGCACGGCGATCCAAGGCTCTGCGCGCGCGTCACTTGGGGTGATCATTCCGCCGAGCCATTGACCCGGCCGCATGTCGATCATCGCGTCGACTTCTGAGGCCGTGAGCATCCTGGTGTCGAGTTGATGCTGCTTGGCGATCTCGTACCAGGCTTCAAACTCCGACAGCGTTTTGGCGTCGTCGGCAAGATAGACAACACCGTTCTGTTCGAGGCCGAAATCCTCGCCGGTTTCGGTGCTGAGACCCTTCCAATGCTCCAGCGCCTCGATCATGATCGGCAGTTCGGCCGGGTCGCGGCCCTGCTTGCGCACCCAGCCCCAATTGCGGCTCGATTGCTCGCCTGCAACCCGGCCCTTTTCGGCGACAAAGACCGAGATGCCAGCCTTTGCCAGAAAATAGGCTGTGGCGATGCCGATCACCCCGGCACCGATAACAACGACATCGGCGTGCTCCGGAAGGGGGTCGGCAAAGGCGATCGGCGTGCGTGCAGTGATCATATCAAGATCTATAGCCCGGTTAGAGGCCCGTGTTCCATCCGACACCGTTCTTTGACCATGCCGAACGCACGATCAATCGCAGCTTACATCCCGGCTGTCCCGCAGCGTTTGCCAGGTCGTGAGTGAAAGTGGATCGTCGGATAGGAATCCCAACCTGGTGATCAAAGGCTTGTAGAGCCTTTCGCGACCGGCGATCCCAGGTCCCATCAACGCGAGCGGGCGCACATCCAAGCTCTTCGAGCCGATGCTCAATCAACCCCGGCAGTGATAGCGCAATGATCGCATCCGCCAGGCGGCCCGCGCCCGGCGTGAACGCCAGTGCTGGCCTGTTGTACCGGTGTCGTTTCTTCGACGTGACGGCGGGCTGTTCGAGAACGCCCATGCCGCCAACGATGAGTCCGGCAAGGCGCCGATGCCCGAGAAGCGTATCGCTGGTAATTGCGCGCGTTACCGCGCCACCGGAGTTGCCTTGGACACCTGCACACCAGGTTAAGTGCTCGTGGGCATTGTCTGCTGCGCCGCTTAAGAACTCGGGAGGCAATTGCCACGTCGCTGGCGGCCAGTGCGCCAACTGAAATGAGTCCATCGAAAAGCAGCGGGATGTTCCCACGGCAATCGAAGCGCTCTCAAGATCGCCATAGAAAATCGCCGTCGTGCTGAGTTCCCAGGCAAGGGAATCTGCGTCTATGCCAAAACGTCCGAAGGCTGGCTCGGACTCGGTCACCATGTAGTAGTTGAGATTTCGTGGAATGGCGCTCTTGAGCGTGAACAGGCACCAGTCTCTATCGAACCGCGATTTCGACTTTTGTGGAGTGTCTTCACTTCTGCCGCATTGGTAGGATCCGGGTTCGGCGTTCACATCAAAGCGGATCCCGTCATCATAGACGTGGCATTCAGATAACCGGTCTTCGAAGATGTAGGGCTCCAGGCCATGCATCGTCGTGACAAGGGTGCGGAGACCATTCACCAGATTGGCGCTCGCCCCGGCATCGCCGCAGATCAATGGAACGGTACCTGACAGCCCTCTTACGACATCATTCCGGTCGACACCAAGCTGGTTTGCGAAGGCGCTGACATCGAAGACCGGCGGGCCGGCAAACAACATCTCCAGTCTCTTTACATATGCGGGCGACTGATAGTCAAAGCGCGTCACCACTGGGGTGTCGCTAGCAAAGCTGACCTGGTGACTCGCGAACAGCAAAAGGCCAGTCGTCAGTACGGCACGCAATAGCTGTCGCATGGCCAACCGGCACTTCCCCGTGTTGCCGCCAGCACATTCCAAAGGTGCAACGCCCAACCAGAACTCCCGTGCCTAAGCCTGGTGTTGATACAGCAGAAATATCAATCTTGAGTTGATGAGATCGTCGCGTGTTGGTGTGATTGTCCGGTCGCTGGCCCGAGTTCCTCTGAGATCGTCTTGGTTACGGCCGGTGTATAACTATCAGCCCGGGCCTGAAGATGATCTTCTCACAAAAATGAACTGTTGATCTGATCATTTCAGCCATTGCAGGTTTAATCGAGCTTATGTTACGGAACAGAATTGTTTATTTTATCAGAAAAATGCATGACACCATTATTTTGTGTGCAAACTTATGTCGAGTTATCAGTGAAAAGCTCCATTTGACGTGATAATTATGCATTTGAATATCAAAAATTCTGCATTAAGAATATAAATGTATTATTTAAAGTTTTTCGGCAAATTTTCCTAAATATTCTAACTCGTTGATTGGGGTAAGCGATGTTGAGAATAAAGACGCAGAGCTATGGTTCTGACCAATTGGCATTGATCACTGCGCTGGAGAATGCATCTGTCAATGTGATGATTGCTGACTGCAATCGCCGCATCATATTTATGAACGAGGCGCTCAAGTCGTTTCTCAGTAACGCCGAGAAGGACATCCAAACCGACCTTCCGCACTTCAAGGTAGAGGGATTGATCGGCCAGACCATCGATGTGTTCCATAAAAACCCCGAGCATCAGAAAGCTATGCTCTCGCGAATGGATCGACGGCTGGACGCGACCATTGCTGTTGGCGGCGTCATGTTTGACCTGATTGCAAAGCCATTGACGGACCACAAAGGTAAGCGCATCGGCACCATGGTTGAGTGGATTGACGCCGCACGCCGTATCGCGCTCGCGGACTTCGAAGCACAGGTCAACGCGATCGGCGAGTTCCAGGCTGTGATCCAGTTCGATCTTGATGGCACGATCCTTGACGCCAACAAAAACTTCCTGACGGCAACAGGGTATGAACTGGACGACATCGTCGGCCAGCATCACCGCATTTTTTGCGATCCCACCTATGCCGCGAGCCCGGACTATGAAGCGTTCTGGGAGCAGCTACGTCGCGGCCAGCATAGTTCGGGCGAATACAAGCGGTTTCACAAAGATGGCCGTCCAATCTGGATCTCGGCAATTTATGCGCCTCTACGTGACTCTAACGGGGACTTCGTGAAGGTGGCCAAGTTCGCCACCGATATCACGGCCGAGATGGAAGCGCGCCAGCGCCGGGAAGCGGATCAGAAGGAGATCTGGAAAGATCTCGAGCAGATTGCCATGTCGGTTTCGACGGCCAGCGGCCAGGCCGGCCAGGCCAGCAGCGCCGCCCAGCAAACCTCGGATAACGTTCAGACCGTGGCCGCCGGTATTGAGGAACTTGTTGGCTCCGTCAGAGAGATCAATCAGCAGGTGGTTGAAGCGAACGCCATCTCGCAGCAGGCGTCGAACGAAGCGGAGAACACCAATGCCGTGGTCTCCGGCCTGTCCGAAGCCGCCCAGGAAATCTCCAATGTGATCAGGTTGATCTCAGACATCGCCGAACAGACGAATCTGCTGGCCCTAAACGCCACGATCGAAGCCGCGCGTGCCGGTGATGCCGGACGGGGCTTTGCGGTTGTCGCGGCAGAGGTCAAGTCCTTGGCCAATCAGACGGCCAAGGCGACCGAAGAGATTTCGAGCCGGATTAATGCCGTGCAGAATTCGACCAGTCAGGCGGTCACGGCGATCGGCTCGATCTCCCAGACGATTGCGAAAGTGAATGAGATTTCCTCAATCATCGCCGCAGCCGTCGAAGAGCAGTCGGCAACCACCAGCGAAATGTCCCAGTCCATGCAGATCGCAGCAGGCGGTGTCCAGCAGATCACTGACGGGGTGCGCGACATTGCCGAGCAAACCCGCATCATCGACGCATCCACCAACAAGGTTCAGAAAGTCTCTGCACGGATGGCGTAAGTGGCGGTGACAAGCTGGCGCACAGCCGTATTCGCGTGTCTTGAGCGCGGCGTGCCTCAGACTTCGTCGTCGGGCAAAGCCGGCGTGCGGCGCGTGACTGGCTGTGGGACCGGGCTGGATGTCCGACGCATCACGATCAGCGCGGCTGTCACGATGATCGCCGCGCCGATATAGGTCTGGAGGGCGGGCACTTCGCCGAACATCAGCCAGCCGAGCAGGATCGCCCACAAAAAACCGGTGTATTCGACCGATGCGATGCGCTGGGCTGCAGAGCGCGCGAATGCTGTACCGAGCAGCAGATGACCGATTGTGCCGAGCGCACCGATCAAAACCGCCGCTCCCCAGAGAGACGCTTCGGTAACCGGTTCCCAGGTCATGATGCCGGCCGGCAGCGCGATCAGAACGCCGATCGAGGTCTGAACGCCGATCAGCACTGGCACCGGGTCATCGGCCGAGTGTTTCCTGAGCAGCACCATGGCAAGCGAATAGCATACCGCCGCCGACAATGCGCAAGCGACACCGATCGGATCGAGCCGTGTCCAGCCACTTGCAAGATCATCCGATACAATGACCATGATGCCGACGAAGCCTAGACCGATCGCAAGCGCAGAACGCGCGAGAATGCGCTCGCCGAGAAGCGGCCAGGCAATCAGCGCCATGAAGAACGGAGCAGTAAAGGCAAAGGTGATGGCTTCGGCCAGCGGTAGCCGGGTCAGCGCGAAGAAGAACAAGATGCCCGTAGCATACATGACGAGCGCGCGCAGGCCGTTCGCCTTCAGGCTCTTACGGCTGGGCCATCTCAAGCCGGTAACCGCCGCCATAACCGAAAGTGCGAAAACGGCGCCGAGGAGCAGACGTAGGAAGACGATCTGCGGCACCGGCAGCGACTGCCCCATCCATTTGACCACCGCATCCATCGTCGACAGGACGAAGATGGCGAGGATCGCATAGGCGACCGGCAGGAAGGTATCGTCGTCGCGCATCGGCCAAGCCTGGAGACAGCTCGCAAGAGCACTGAGGGAGCGACACTCTTGAGCGCGCCGACCCAAAGACGCAATCGGTTTCGGTCATGCAAGCCATGTGCGTCTGCGGCGGACCGGATCGGACCTTGATCGCACGACATGACAGGCGCACAACGAGCTCACGAGCACAAGGGAGCCATATGATGTCGTCAGATCGCCGCATGAAAGAACCTGGACCCGACCATCCAATCGCGATTACCGCTACCGGCGCACGTGTCGTGGTGCGTTGGAATGGGGTCGTTTTGGCTGAAAGCGATCTCGCGCAGTCACTGCTCGAAGCACGCTATCCGATCGTCTATTACATCCCGCGCGCGGACGTGGACATGACCAGGCTCGAACTATCCGACCACGCGACGTTCTCCCCCTTCAAGGGCGAGGCAAGCTACTATTCCATCGTCACCAAGGCGGGCCGGCTCGACAATGCGGTGTGGAGCTATGAGCGGCCATTCCCGGCCTGCACAAAGATCGCAGGCCATCTATCCTTCTATACCGACAAGGTCGAGATCGACGTGATCGAAGCGCCTTAGGTGGGCGATGTGGCGTTGTCCCACGGCAAGGCATGACCGCTTTCAGCTCATTTACACCAATGCTGCGCTTCGTACCAATGTCGGCTTTGTCGGAATGTGGGTCTGGGGTCAGCCGATCACCTCCGGGGGGCGAACCTTGGCAGTGGGTTCGCCGCATCAATAGGCAAGGCACGGGTACCCGTGCAGGTGTACATTTGCAGTCAATTCCCGGATCATGAAGTCCGCCACATCGGCCCGCGAGATCTTCGGGCTTGAAGGACGCTCCTGCGATGTGAAGCCGGCGCGATAGGTGCCTGTTCGGGGGCCGTCGCTCAGCACCCCGGGACGGACGATTGTCCAGTCCAATCCGCTTTGGGTGATATGTTGCTCCTGCAGGGCGTGGTCAGCGTAGAGTTTGCGCATAAAAAGCGGGATCAGAACGTATTTGTAAGTCCACGGCAGCATGTCTCGACTGTCCGCGACACCAAGGGCGGACACGCAGATCAACCGCCTCACACTCCCCGCGTGCATCGCCGCGACGATGTTGGCGGTGCCTCGTGCGCGAACGTCTGCGTTCGATGAAAGGGGCGCGCCAAGCGCGCAAAGCACCGCATCCTGGCCCTTGACCGCGTCTCGGACAGCGTCTGGGTCGATGACATCCCCGGTCGCGATGGTCGCATTCACAAGTGCATCGGTCGTCTGACCGCCGGCCCGTATAAAGGCCGTGACGCGATGACCCCCAGCGACGGCTTGGACGACCAGAGCGTGACCAATACCGCCGGTCGCGCCGAAAATGATGACATTCATGTCCTTACCTGTCTTTTCGTGCATCCCCTCCATTTCGCCGCGCCGGCATGGATTTTCTATGCCTGAAACTCTCGAATTTCTGTCTTTTCGTCCAATTCACTCGACTATGCGGCGACAGTTGTGCAGGGTTTTTTCATGGTCGAACCGGAGCTATCCCTCAAGAGCAGTGACGCGTTGCGCTTCATCCAGATGGCAGGCATTTTCTATGGCCTCTCGGAACTGACAGAGCCTTGGGGGCTGGAACTGCCCCCCATGGACAGCAGCGTTTGGTTTCATGCGGTGACGTCTGGGGAATGCGCCATCGACGTGGATGGGGCGTGCGAGACACTGACCGCCGGGGATTTCGTTCTGGTTCCGCACGGCGGCGGCCACCGCGCCTGGGGCCGGAGCAGGTCGCCGACTGTTCCGGTCTTCGATCTGGACAACGACTACGTCAACGACCAATACGCCGTGTTGCGCTATGGCGGTGGCGGTGCGCTGACAACGATTGTCTGTGGCTGCATCCGCTTTGGCGATCATCCCGCCGTGCGTCGGCTGTTTTCAGCACTGCCGCCACTGATCCAGATCGATCAGGCGCAAACGGCGGGGTCCGGCTGGCTGCAGCCGACCCTTCGGATGCTTGCCGAGGAGACGCGCACGGTGCGCCCCGGCAGCGACGCGGTGATCAGCCGCCTCTGTGACATCGTTGTGATGCAGTCGATCCGCCACTGGATCGAAGGGACCGACGCCGCGCAAACGGGCTGGTTGAAGGCCCTCAGGGATCCCAGGATCGGTCGGGTCATCGCGCAGATCCACGCAAATCCCGCACGCGCGTGGAGCGTGGCGTCGCTTGCTGCCGAAGCGGGTCTGTCGCGGTCCGCCTTTTCCGCGCGGTTCACCAACCTCGTAGGTGAACCTGCCATGCGTTACGTCACCTTATGCCAGATGCACCATGCCGCCCACCTGCTGCAGGATGCCCAGACATCGATAGCGCAGGTGGCTGCCACGTTGGGATACGAGTCCGAGGCTGCCTTCAATCGCGCCTTCAAGCGCGTGACCGGAGACACCCCGCGGGGCAATGCACGCCGGCAAAGCGGACGTTTGCTAGACGGTCGCAAATGATCGATCAGTCCGCTTAGCGGACATCGATAACGACGCACGGCTTGTCAATTGAACCGCTGGAAGCACTATCGCTTCCTGGCGATCGTCACCCCATCGGCGATCGGCACCATCGAGATATCGACCCGCTCGTCTGCATGGAGGGTGCGCGTGACTGTGCGAATGCCTTCGGTCGATTCCTTGGTGTTCTCGGGATCGGCCACTGAGCCGCCCCACAGAACATTGTCGACCAGAACCAGACCGCCAGGGCGGACAAGTTCGAGCGCGCGGGCATAGTACTCCGGATAGGGCCGTTTATCGGCGTCGATGAACACCATGTCCGTGCTGTTGGCCCCGCGCTCCTGTAGCAGGCCATCGAGAAAGCTCATCGCATCGGTAACCCTGAGATCGATGCGGTCCGCGACGCCGGCCCGGCGCCAGTTCTGGCGGGCAATCTCGGCAAACTCCTCGGAAATTTCGCAGGTGAAAATCTCAGAATCCGCCGGCATCGCCTCCGCCATCCACAGCGCGCCATAGCCTATGAAGCAGCCGACTTCGACATAGGACCGCGTGCCGTGGATCTGCGCCAGGAGCGCCATGAACTGTCCCTGCTCTGGCGCCATGTGCCAGCGCGCATTCTCCTGATCGGCAACGCTCTCGCGTGCGGCCTTTGCCGCGTCGCTTTCGCGCAGCGAATTGGCCAGAAGATAAGCATGTAGATCCTCGCCGAGGCCGAGAGTCGTCTTTCCGGGCATTACTGTTCCCCTTCTCGGCGCCTCTCGCGTCGGGTTAGATCGCGGTCCAGAACCAGATAGCCGACAACGAGGATCGGCGCCATCGTTGCCAACACCCATGGCGGGAAGTCGAGATTGATCTGCATCGACCAACCGCTTACAGGCGGTCCGACGACGGCGCCAACCGCATAGGCAAGCGCAAAGGCTGCACTTCCAACGACCAGTGTTCCACCAGAGAACCGATCACCTAGCATGGCGACACAGCAGGTGTACAGGCCGAAATGGGCCGCCCCATTCACGCCGAGAACTGCCCAGAACAAAAAGCTCTGAACATCCAGAAACGGCATGATGGCGAATGTCGCGCCCGCGATGACGACACAGCTCATCGCAACGAGTGATTTTTCGTACCGGTCGAGCAGAAGTCCAAGCAGGGGCTGGGACACCATGACGCCAAGCGCGAAGACGCTCACAGTCATCGCGGTACGTGCTTCATCGAGACCACGCTCCAGGAAGTAGACTGGCAAGACCGACAGCGCGGACGCGTCCCAGAATCCGACTGCCAAAATGCACAAGACGAGTGCAGGAGCTGCGACAAAGAACCGGAGTAAGGCACCTGGCGGTGACGGCGCCGGCCGGATGCGGGCGCGGCGGCTGAGGATCCCGAATGCGAAGGCTGCAAATCCGAGGATCGTCGCGCAAGCCGCAAATCCGAACCCGTTCTCGACGCCAAACAGCGGCACCGCGAGCGGCCCGGCAATGAACCCGACCGACATCGCTGCGATGTATCCGGCGATGATCCGGCCGCGCAGTCTGTTCGGGCTGGCGGCATTCACCCACGCTTCCCCAACGACATAGATGACGTTGACCGCGAAGCCGAGCACGAAGCGGAATACGAACCAGGCGGCAAGGACGGGCACCGTCCACAAACCGATCAGAACCGCTGCCGACAGGAACAGGCCGCCAAGGATGAGCTGGACTGCGGAAAACCATCGGGTCAATTGCGGCATGGCCAGCGTCGATACGACAAGGCCGACCGCAAATGCTGCTGCATTCGCACCGATCACGGCTTCGCTGACATCGCGCGATGCCAGAGTGAGCGAGATCAACGGGTAGGTCATGCCCTGCGCCAGCGCGAAGGCGCCGACGCCGATCGTAACAGCGCCGATCGAGGCCCAGTCAGGCGCGTCCAGTGTTGGTGCTGCGATCCGTTCGGCCATCGAGTGTCTCCCGAAACCTCTCTGCCTGAGGCCGATCAGGCCGCCAAGCGAAATCCACTCCCGGTTACATTGGGGCAGAGGCGGTCTGTCCCGGCCGCATGGCTGGACCGCCTGGCTTTCGAGCGGAACGCGGCGTAAACGATGAGACGCATAGATTGGAGCAAGGCCACGCCACGCCCCAATTGGGAGATCCTGTCGAGATGTCTGCGAACCGGCACCTCATCCGCTTCATTAATATCGGGCACACGCTCGACCATGTTGCCGTATTGATCTTTCCGACGGCGGTGTTGGCCATGGGGCCGGCCTTCGGGCTCGATTATGGCACGCTGCTGGCGCTGTCCTTCGGCCTGGTCCTTGCTTTTGGTCTCGGCTCGATCCCGGCAGGGTGGCTCGGTGACCGCTGGAGCCGGCGCGGCATGATGGCGGTGTTCTTCATCGGCATGGGCTTGAGTCTCGTCCTGACCGGCTTCGCCACATCCCCATGGATGCTCGCAGGTGCACTGACGCTCGTCGGGGTGTTCGGTTCGATTTATCATCCGGTTGGCACGGCGCTTCTGGTTGAATCCGCCGACCGTGTCGGGCGCGCTATCGGCACGAACGCCGTGTTCGGGAATGCCGGCATTGCGGGGGCTGCGGTTATGACAGGTGCACTGACTGCGGCATTCGGTTGGCGCGCTGCGTTCATCGTGCCGGGCCTGATCTGCGTCGGCCTTGGACTCGCCTATCTCAAGTTGGTGCCGTTCGCGACGACGGCGGAGTCCGCCAAGGGTCGGCCTCCCGGCCCGCCGATCAACCGCACCGATGCGATCCGGGCCTTGTCAGCGCTTGCCATCACCTCGATCGTGACGAGTTTTGCAGCCCATGCGCTGATGTTTGCTGCCCCAAAACTGATCGAGGAGCGTGTCGTCTGGGCTGGTCAGTCTGTGTTTTGGGCAGGGGCCGCCGCGACATTCGTTCTGGCATGCGGGGCGATCGCGCAATACTCCGTTGGCCGGACGACGGATCGCTATGGCGTCCGGCTCGCCTTCATACCGCTGGCGCTCGGGCTTGCGCCGGCGATCTTCATCACCGCCTTTGCTTCAGGACCGATGCTCCTCTTAGGGCTGGCGCTTTTCGCCATGGCAAGCTTCGGTCAGGTGACTGTGAACGACACGATTATTGCCCGCTACACGCCTGATGCCTGGCGCGGCCGGGCCTATGCGGTGCGGTATCTCGCAGCTTTCGGGGCCAGTTCCGCCGCGATCCCCTATCTCGCTGGGTTCCATGACCAAGGCGGGTTCCAAGCGGCATTCCATCTGATGGCCATGGTTGCGCTCGTCGTGATCGTGGCAGCGATTATCATGCCTGCGCGGCGAACCGATCCAGCTCCGGCGCTGCAACCCGCGGAATAAGAGTTACGCGGCGTTCGCCTCGAAGCTTGCGAGCGCCTGGGCGTCCCAGGCTTGGCGCTTACGATAGATTGTCGAGGGGCTGATTTCGAGGGCTGCCGCGGCCCGGCCGATATGGCCATTGAAGCGTGCGATCGCGCCTTCGATGATGCGCCGCTCCTGTAGCCAGAACGGCTCGACCGAGCCGGCGCTTTCACCTCGCGGCATGTGGGCCACCGTCGCCTGTGACGCTTGTGACGGACCATCGAGCGCGGCGCCGAGCATCTCGACCGTCAGCACTGGTCCGGCATGCATGACAACGGCACGGCGGATGACGTTTTCGAGTTCGCGTACATTGCCTGGCCACGAATATGCCAGAAGTCTGCCCAGAGCCTCCTGGTCGATATGCTCAAACAGACGGCCTTCCTCGGCCGAAGCACGATCCAGAAAATACTGTGCCAGAATGGGCACGTCGCCCGGCCGGGCGCGCAGAGGCGGCAAAGTCAGCGGCAGAACATGCAGTCGGTAATACAAGTCGGCCCGGAACCGCCCAGCATTGATCTCGGCCTGAGGCGCGCGGTTGGTGGCGCAGACAATACGGACATCCACAGCCCTATCCTGCGTATCGCCGACCCGTCGAACGGTGCCGGTTTCGAGGAATCGCAACAGCTTTGCCTGCAGTGCGAGGTCCATTTCGCAGATCTCGTCGAGAAACAGCGTTCCGCCGTCAGCTGCCTCGGCGGCACCGACGTGATCGGTCACGGCGCCGGTAAAGGCGCCGCGCTTGTGGCCGAAGATTTCGCTTTCCATAAGGTCGGACGGGATGGCGCTACAGTTTAGCGCAATGATCGGACCTTCGCATCGCGCCGAGCGCGCATGTAGTGCCTGGGCGGTAACTTCCTTGCCGGTGCCGCTTTCGCCGGAGATGAACACCGGCGCCCGCGACCGGGCGGTCTGGTCAATCTGTATGTAAAGCTCGCGCATCATAGGTGACGCGCCGATAAACCCCTCGAACCGGGCGCCCGCAGCGTGTGCGATACCGTCGGGGCCGTCCTGTCTGTTGTTGAGCGATCTTGTGACCGCCATTCTCGCGTCCCCGAATTTAACTGAGCGTCGGTGGCAGTTTTTTCCGATCAGGGTAAAGAAACGGTTTGCGCTGGAGGGCTTTCCGCGAAAGCGGGAGCCATTTACGCGACTTGATGACAAATGAAACGGCTCTGAGTGAACGATCTTATCAGCCATGCGAGAGATGGACCTTTCTTCAGCGCATGGCATCGCTTTGGGAGTGGCGTAGAGCGCGGGTTGGCGCTACTGTGATCACAAAGGCTAGCTTAGGGAGACCCGCCATGGCCGCCGTCGAAGCCGTCGTCGACTTTCCAACCTCTCCAAACGACATGGAAGCGTTCTGGATGCCGTTTACGGCGAACCGGGCGTTCAAGAAGCGGCCGCGTTTGGTTTCTCGTGCCAAGGGGACGCGCTACTATGCCCCGGATGGCCGCGAGGTGATCGATGGTACGGCCGGGCTGTGGTGCTGCAATGCGGGGCACACGCGTGACCCGATTGTCGAGGCGATTCAAACCCAGGCCGCCGAACTCGACTATGCGCCGTCGTTTCAATTCACCCACCCGAAGGCGTTTGCGCTGGCGAGCAAGCTTGCGCTGCTTGCGCCGGGCGATCTCGACCATGTGTTCTTCGCCGGCGGCGGTTCAGAAGCGGTCGACACGGCGCTGAAGATCGCGCTCGCCTACAACAATGTCCGTGGCAAGGCCTCTAAAACCCGGTTGATAGGTCGCGAACGCGGCTATCATGGTGTCGGTTTCGGCGGAATCTCGGTTGGTGGCATGGTCGCCAACCGGAAACAGTATGGCGTGATGCTGAACGGCGTCGACCATCTGCCCGCGACCTATAACCGCGACGAACAGGCCTTCAGCCGCGGCGAGCCGGAATGGGGCGCGCATCTGGCCGACGACCTCGAGCGTCTCGTTGGGCTGCATGACGCCTCCACCATCGCAGCCGTCATCGTGGAGCCAATGGCTGGCTCCACCGGCGTTTTGCCGCCGCCCAAAGGCTATCTCAAACGGCTGCGCGAGATCTGCGATCGTCACGACATTCTGTTGATCTTCGATGAGGTGATCACGGGCTTTGGCCGGCTTGGCTTCGCCTTTGCAGCGGAACGCTTCGGCGTTGTGCCGGACATGATCACGTTTGCGAAGGGCGTGACCAGCGGCACGGTTCCCCTTGGTGGCGTGCTCTGCCGCAAGCATATCTACGACACCTTCATGCACGGTCCGGAACATGTGATTGAGCTGTTTCACGGCTACACCTATTCCGCCCATCCTTTGGCGATCGCGGCGGGTCTGGCGACGCTCGATATCTATCGTTCGGAAGAGCTTTTCGATCGTACTAAGACCTTGGAAGATGTTTGGGCCGATCATGCGATGAGCTTGCGCGATCATCCTTACGTCAAGGACATCCGTACGATCGGTCTTGTCGCTGCGATCGATCTTGAGCCGCATCCGGATGGGCCCGGCGTGCGCAGCTTCCAGGCAATGGACCGGGCGTTCCACGAACAGGATGCGATGATCCGCACCACCGGCGATACGATCGCATTGTCGCCGCCGCTGATCATCACAGAAAGCGAAATCGCCGATCTCTTCGAACGTGTTGGCCGGCTGTTGAAATCGCTGCATTGATCGCGCATGGCCGCCCGGAGGGGTCTGGCAACGTTGACAATCGATTTTCCAAGGAAAAGCGCGGGACCATTGAGTTTCCGTGCTTGCTTTCGGCTAAGCTAGAGCATTGATTCGCGGGGGCTGGCAGATCATGCCGCCCTTGAACGCTCCGGACGCCGAATGCAACGCGTTTTGAACACGGTTATCGGACTTGCGATCGTCGTCATCGCGGCGTCTGTCGCGGCCATACTGTATCTCATGGCTGGACTGACAATCTGGGAAGCCGGTTGGGTCGGTCTGGCGGTCATGCTGGCCGCGACAGACGCCGCGATGACGACGATCGCAAGTCCGATAACCGTGTTCAAAACGCGTTGCATTCGGCGTCCGGAGCGTTCA
>JBCBSK010000031.1:0-28047 GCA_039819185.1 Pseudomonadota bacterium
CTCACTCGCGGTGATGGCAATCTATGACAAAGTGTTGCCGGCACAGGCGATGGATACCTTGCTCGCCATCGTTGCCGGCAACACTTTGTCATAGATTGCCATCACCGCGAGTGAGATCGCAATCACCATCAGATTGACGATGAGGGTCAGGCCGAGAAGGATCGAGAGCGTTGGTCTGAATCGCCGTGCGAGCTGGCTCATCCAGGATTGCGGCCGCTCAGGCGTTTCGATGTCCATGCGCTGGAACGTGACAATACGCACGGGTCGTTTCGGCAAGTCGCTATGCTGGCCCGAGACCGGGTCGAACAGATCGATCTTACCGGTGCTCGTCGCTGTAACGATCAGCGGATCAGAGCCGGCGTTTAACACAAGCCCGGGCAGGCGGGTCGGCTCGATCTCTTCGCTCCGCAGAGACTGCTCATCGCTGGAAAATCCGAGTCGGCCGAGGACCTCTCTGAGATCGGTTGCGGTGAAACAGTCCGGAAAATGCGGCATCGCCCTGGCAAAACGGTCGAGCGAGGGCGCCCAGCCGAGGCGGTCCAAAAGGTGGATCATGCAGGCAGCGGTCCTGCCACGAACCGGCTTACCACAAATGGCGCCATCCGACAGAGCGGCCGCAATGCGCTCGAACATGGCGTGCCGCGTATCGACAGCACCTTGTTGGAAGGCATGCGCAGCGCGCTCCTGAAGCTCCTTGACCGTGAACTGGCCGAGGTCATCGCTTGCGGCCGATGTCGGAGGCGTGGTCATGCGGCGTTCGGCGACCTCTCGGTGCCTGTCGCGGGTGCGGTAGTGACGAGATCTGCGCCGTCGTCGGGCAGAAGCCGGCCGTCCTCGAGCCGGTAAAGCCGGTCGCATTCCCGGAGATAGCTCGGCCTTTGAGTGATGAGTACCACGCCGGCATGATCCCGTTGGCTGATGAGATGCTCGCGCAGCAGCCTGTCGCCTTCGAAGTCAAGCGAGGGATTGGCTTCATCGAACAGGATCAGGCTCGGTTGGCCAAGCAGTGCTGCAACCAGCGCGACACGATCGGTGATCGATGTCGGCAGTCCGGCATTCACCCCTTGGCGGATCTTCATCGACAACCCTTCGGGATGAGCGGCGAAATAGTCGTTCATGCCGAGGGCCGTGGCGAGCTCGATCGCTTCGTCAAGAAAGATGTCTGGACGAAACCGCGTCATGTTCTCGAGCACGGTGCCTTCGAGAAGCTGCGGTTGCTGCGGCAGATGTGCGATCCGTCTGGCAATCACATCAGGCGCGCAGGTGCGGATGTCGACTCCGTTGACGTGAACCGCACCTTCTTGTGGGTGCAACTGACCGGCAAGCAGGGCGATCAGCGTCGATTTGCCCGAGCCATTGGCGCCACGAATGCCGACCACCTCGCCGCAAGCGACGGCCAAGTTCAAGTGGCACAGGCGATAAGTGCCGGTCTCGCTTGGCAAACACGAGACGTTCTTGAGATCAATACGTTCGATCGGACCCGGATCGGCTGTGCCGTATTCCGCCGGTGCCATGTCGAGAATTTCGTCAACATCCTCCTCAAGGCGTCGTGTGTTGAGATCGCCGGCAACCAGAGCCTCAAGCCGCATGACGGGCTGGATTGCACGTCCTGACAACAAGATCGCGGCAGCGAGCGCTCCGACGGTCATGGTATTGAACATCACCAAGACAGCTCCAACCGAGCCGACGATGACTGGCGTAAGCTGCGAGGCGGCGCCGATGAGACCTTGCGCGGTCGTGCTGGTCGCGGTGAAGGCTGCTGTTGTGGTTGCGCTTGCCGCCATCAGGCGTTCATAGCGGCGCTCCATGAAGGCGCTGATGCCGATGCTCTTAACCGTCTCAATCTGGTTTAGAACTTCGATCAGAAAGGAATGCCGGCGGCCTTCCAGGTCTGCACGCTCGGCCGCGGCGTCTTCACTTGCGCGGGTCAACTGCCGAACCGCTACAATGGTTGTGACGATCAGGCAAACAAGAACGATGGCGATCGGCGGTGCGATCCAGGCGACCACAAGCAAGAACAGAATCGAGAACGGCAAATCAAGAATTGTGCAGGCGGCATCGCCGCCGCGGAACTCTCGGATCCGGTCGATTGCGGCGATCCGGTTGGCATAGGCGCCGGCTGGAACGCGCTCGATCTCGGTAACATCGGCGCTGAGCAATCGCCGGAACATGGCGAGTGTCGTGTCGACTTCATAGCGCGCACTTGAGTAGCTCATAAGCCGCGAACGGGCCGCGCGCATGACAACTTCAGCCGCGATGGCACCGAACAGGCCTGCCGCCAAGGCGAACAAGGTGGCGCGATTCTGATTGGGAATGACGCGATCGTAGATCTGCATCAGTACGATCGGTAGCGCCAGAGCAAGAACATTGATGATTAGGGACGCCAGTATTACCGCGCCATCGGCATGGGCGCGCATGAACGGCTGCACGACCTGCCACTTGCTCGGATCAAAGCCGATTGCCTGCCGTGGTAACGCGCCGAACACCGTACCCTCCGCCGTCGTTCCGCAGCCATGTTCCCAGTATCAGCGGCATGCACGACAGAGTGCCGGTTCCGACACCATCTGGCTCCCAAAGCCATCTGATGGTCGGCCCGCCGTACCGTCGGTCAGCGTGAGTGGGCGCTGTTGTGCCCCCATTCCCGCTTTGTCCCACTGATCGAGTCTCTCCAGCACAATGCTGGCAAAGACGCGCGATTTTGGGCGCTAGGACGTAAAGAATTTGTTGAGCATGTTCGGAAAGGCCCGAAAAATCATGGTTTTGGTGCAATTGGCACGGGTTGCACACTTTTCCGGGGTATTTCGGCGCCTTGTGAACTGTCGCAATACCCGTGTTACGCTGCATGAGCTCACAGGTGATGCAACAGAAAGATCATATGCCATGCGATAGACGTAGTTGCGTGTATATATATGATTTTCCGCAACTTTAAATTGTTTATATTCGTAATACCAACCCGTTAACCATGTTGCTTAGCAGTATGTAGACGCCGCAAGGTCTAGAAGTGGGGTAATCTGGAAGTTCTTTCTGTGTGGTTGTTCAGTATCATATGGTCATATAGGTGAATTCAGCCGTCTAACCAAACTTACTGGTTTAGGTTCAACGTCATTATGCACGACCTGGATTCTGATCGATGCTTCTTGCAAGAAAAACTGCACGGATTGAGAGCGTAAAGTAACTGTTGCACGCATTGCGTGCTTCACGGTCACAATTTGGGGGTGTGCTGTGAGGGCAAAAGTCGAGACGACCAAGGGCGTCGAAGTCGCCGCCATTGCCGGCCTTATTGCAATCTCGGTGTATGCCGAACTCCAGCTTTCGCTATACAGCAACATCGCGTATTCGCTGACACAGATAATTCCCGGCTTCGAAGCCTATAGTCTTGCTCTGTTCTTTGGCGCATGGATGGGTTTGTTTGTCTATGTGTTTGCCCGAAAGAAACAGTTGACGCGTGAGATCGCCGCGCGCGAACGCACTGAGGCAGAATTCGAGGACTACAAGATCAGCGATCCGATCACTGGCATGCCGAACCGTCATGCGGTCGATCTCGTCATAACGCAAAGGTTGACGGAAGATGGACGCGGCGACTTCGCTGTCCTGGGGATCGAACTGACAAATCAGGATGCGATCCATAGCGTGCATGGCGATCAGGCGGTTCGGGAATTTCGCAAGCGGCTTGCGAGCAGCATTGTGCCGCTTTTGTCGGCGGGGGATTTCGTCGGCACCGAAAGCAGCCGCCTCTATGTCGTCTCGGCACGTGTGTCGCGCGAGGAGCGGCGTATCGCGCTCGAAGCGATTGCGTCGAAAATGCTGCAGATCGCAGGCAGCGGAGCGTCGGGAGAGGAAACCCGGTTCCGGGTATCGATCGTTTTCTCCTTGATGGATCTGAGCGATAGTCGCTTCGAGGATGGCCAATGGTCGGGCATCGACGTTTTGCGCCGGGTCGACTTCCTGCTCCATGCCGGCGCGAGAAAAGGCAATGGTGCGCTCGAAGTCTATGGCAGCGAGGTCGAGGAAGAACTCAACCGCCGTGCGCTGATCGAAGCTTGTCTTTCAGATGCGATCTCCGACCAGCAGATCGTGCCTTACTTTCAGCCGCTGATCGACCTACAGCACGGTCGTGTGCTTGGGCTCGAAGTGCTCTCGCGTTGGACGCACCCCCTGCTCGGCCCGGTGTCGCCGGGGGCGTTCATCCCAATCGCCCAGGAGGTAGGACTGTCGCACAACCTGACTTTGTCTGTGTTACGTCAGGCGTGTCGGGCAGCGATGAACTGGCCCGCCGACATCAAGATCGCGGTCAATGTCTCGCCGACCGATCTGACGACCGAGCGGGCGGTTAATGCGCTACTCGATGTCTTGGACGAGTCCGGTATTGATCAGACCAGGATCGAACTTGAAATCACCGAAAACGATCTGATCGAGGAGGTCGATAGCATTTGTGCGGCGATCTACCGCTTCAAGGAACGTGGCGTGTCGATCTCAATCGATGATTTTGGCACCGGCTATTCCAGCCTGCACCATCTGCGTCTCTTGCCGTTCGACAAGATCAAGATCGATCAGTCGTTCGTGCGGGACATGCACTCATCGTCGGAAAGCCACAAGATCGTCCGCACGGTTATCGCTCTGGCTCAGAGCCTTGGCCTTCAGACCACGGCCGAAGGAATCGAGGGCGAGGAATGCCAGGAGATTCTGCAGCAGCTTGGCTGCACGATCGGTCAAGGCTTCCTGTTTGCGCGCCCGCTACCGGCCTCTGAAGTCATTGAGTTCATCCGCAACTTCAACGAAAACCACAAGCGTCTCGAACTCGTCGCTTGATACAGCAAATGGCCCGGCTACCCGCGCGCCATCAATGTCAGGCCGCGGATCAACCCGCGCGAGATGGCGACATTGTCGGCAATAAGGTCGAGAAGATCGCCTTCTGAGAGATGCAGAACCAGGCTACGCTCGGTTGTCACGGCGTGAAACCCGATCGGTGTTTCGTTGAACAGATGCGCAAGTCCGAGGACGGCGCCCTTGCCGAGGGCGCGCGGCTGGTGCGATTTGTGCAACAATCGGATGCCGCCGGCCGCCACGACATAGAGCCCATCTAACTCGTCGCCTGGACGAAACACAGTGATATCGGCACCGATATCTATCTCCTCCATCTGATCGCAAATGCGCGCGAGTTCGTTTTCGCCAACGGCGGCGAAATAGGGCGTCCTGCGCAGCAACAGGACCTTCTCGACGAGGAGCGGCATCGGGGCTCTCCATTGCGGTTGCACACCGGTCAGCGTGTAGTCTGTATCCGGTTTGTGATCCGGTAGCGGTAGGCTGAGCGCTAGGCGGCTGACGAAGATGTTGTCGTCAAAGGCAAGCTGCTCGGATCGTGCGCGGAGGCCCGCTGCCCAGTCCGGGTCGCGGCCTGCCATGCGCGCAAGCGCCCAAAGGGCCGTCTCTCGTACGATCGGTGCATCATCCTCGGTGGCCAAGTCGGTCTCGATCCACAGCGATCGAAGCGCCGCATCGCCGGCGACCAGCAAAGCGGTTGCCTTGGTCCAGGGGAAAATCAGCCCCTTGGGATAGGAAATGATCTCGGATAGCCGGGCTTCCGCAGGTTCCGGCGATGTCTGCACCACGATTGCGAGTGCATCGACGAGCTGGGCCGGATCGTCGCGTTCGATTGCTGCGATGACGGGGGTGCGCTGCATGCGTGGCAAAAGCGTTACCAACCGTTCGATAGACAATGCCCGGCGTGCCACATCCTGGCCGAACAGGCCGCGGCGGATCCCGTCAACAGCCTCGCGTCCATGGAGCAGGGAAACGAGGTCGACGATGGTGCGCCGCGCCGCCTGTATTTCAGACAGAAGCGCTGCGTCGACGAATGCCGTGCTGAGCGCGCTTGCAAGATCGAGTCGCATGCGGGCGAGCCAGGCGATCGTGGCAGCTTCGTCGTCGAGGGCCCGTTCGGCGCGGGTACGTGCCGCAGCACTGATCGAATCGGCTTGGTTTGCAACGACTTGGACCAACACGCGGCGCACAGGCAGATCCGGATAGTCGAGCCTGTTGGCGAGATATTGCAATCCGCGCGGATCGCTGATCTGGCCAAGGCACCAGATGATGCGGGCCGTTTCCGCAAGCGATTTTTCGCCTGCTTCGAAGGCAGCTACGAGTGCCGCGAAGGTGACATCATCGAGCTTCAACAGTGCTGCCCTGGCCTCGCCATGAAACTGTGAAGAGGCGAGCAGCGAGATGATCTTTGGAACCAATCGTTCGCTGCCGATGTCGCCTGCGGCCCGGATCGCGGCCCGGACATTGGCGGGATCGGCGTCCTCCAGGATCCGGCGCAGCGGTCGCTGCAATTGTGCCATCCCGGCACCACCGATGATCTCGGCCGCCAAATGCCTGTCGCGCGCCTCGCTCGACTGTGCCAACTGGGTGACAAGCGTGCCGGCTTCGATGATCCCGTTGATACCACCATGGCGCAGAAGCCCTATGGCGACGTGCTTGCGGGCGCTCGGGCTCGTGGTGTGCGACAGGCTGACCATGTCGTCCGCATCATCGTTTTCAGACAGACTGATCCAGGTGCGGACGGCCTGTCCACGCACGTCGTCGTCGAGTTCTTCGGCCAACAGACGTGACACAGCAGTGGACAGGGCAGGGTTGCCAAGCTCTTCGATGGCTTCCAACGCCTTGAGGCGCACAGCCTTCGCCGGATGGTCGAGCAGGCTGTCGAGGATGTCAGGGTGGCGTCCGAGTTCACTCAATGGCAGCTGTGACAGGGCGTAGAGGCTGTCGAACTCGGCACCGGAGCGGATCGCGGAGAGCAGGATGTCACGCGATGCCTTGTCGTAAATCGGATCGCCGACGGGCCTAAGGGTCTTGTGGCGCTGAAGCGCCGTTTCAAGCGTTGCCGAGTATTCGCGCGCGATTGCGCGCATGGTCAGAATGGTTGCGATCACAAGGATGCACAAGGCCAGCAGAATGAGCTGTTGGGAATCTGTGGTGATGGCGGTCAGTCCAACAATGGACAGGCTTCCAACGAGGGCGAACAACGGCCGGACGACACTGTTCTGCAGCGCTTGTATGCGCACCCTGATATCAGCCTCGAGCGGCATGTTGAGAACCCGCTCGAAGGGGCGCGAGATCGATTCTCCGAAAACCCGATTGCCCCAATGGGCAAGGATGACACCGCCAGTGAGCAATATGGGCAAGATGCCTGCGGGCCCGAGCAGGCTTCCCGGTATCAGGACGAGCAGGATGAAGACCGGCTGAACCTGAAGCCCCACGCCAATGCCGAAATTGTTGAGCAGGATCGGTGCGAGGAACAGGCTCGACACCATGGCCGACAATGTGGCGGCAGCGAAGAAGTAACCGAGAAATGCCGCCTGGGCCTGAGCTTCCGCGAAGGTCTCCGACACCGTCGTGAGAAACAGGAATTCCAGGACCGTGGTGAACAAGGCGATCACGGCAATCTTGATCAAGGTCAGCCGGACATAGGGCGTGCGGCGGACTTCACGCATCAAGCTGCCGCGGTCGGGCTCGCGGGTCTGGCTCGTGGATTTGCGCTCGACGGCGAACCGGGCGCGCCAGCGCGCAGCGATGAACCCGATCAGGGCCATTCCGGCCGCCATCGCGATCACACCAACCAGGATGATCGAGATGACATCGGTGAAGCGCGCGAACTGAGGCGCGCCGACCGCGCCCGCGGTGGTGGCGGCCAGGATCGTCGCGCTGATCGTTCCAGCCGTGCGTTTGCCTTCCCGAGCGTCGAGCAGGATCGACAGGAACATGTAAAAGATAACGGTGACGGACGTGCCGGCGATCCGTGCGACGACAATCAGCGCATAGACGAATCCGGACCATGGAATGATCTCTGTCAGAAGCACCATGCTCACCAAGGCTGCGAGCAAAAGCACGATTGCCCGCAGAATGAACGTTTCGGTACGCCCGCGCGCACCCTGCCACAGCATGAACAGTCCGAAGACGGCCGAACCAGTGGACACACCGACCAGTAGCCAAGCAACATCATCGCCGCCGAACCGCTCTAGATAGAGCGCGTCCGCACCGACCCGCAGTGACGCAACCGCAAGTCCCATCATCGCGCTTACGGAGATGATCGCGAGATAGAGTGGCAGGTCGTCAAGGTGGGCGCGGAGCTTCGACGCTAGACCAGACCGTCGGATGGCTGGCGCTGGGTCGGCCATCTGGGCGGACATGTTTGATCTGGACCTTGCTACCGTCTCTACGCGAACCCTTCAAAGAACGGTCAGGCTGCAAGGTGCCGTGGTTTTGTGACAGTTGGATTGCGGCTGGTGCGTGCAGTCCTTGGATGTGTCGGGACGTTGCAACGATTTCGACAGCTGTCATCGCGGTCCATCTGGTCGTGGCTGACGCTGCCGGGCGGGCCGGTAACGCAGTCGTGCATTTCAAATCCGGAGCAATTCACCATTTCGGCGTGGGTATACTTCTGATTGCCGTCACGCCGGCGCTCCTAAACACCGTGAGAGAAACAAAAAATGGCGAAGAACCAGGGTCGCTCGGACCGACATTTGAAGTCCGTCAATCTCGCGCTCCAGGGCGGCGGCGCACATGGTGCGTTCACCTGGGGTGTGCTCGACCGCCTGTTCGAAGAGGATCGCCTGTGGATCGAGGCGATCTCCGGCACCAGCGCTGGCGCCATGAACGCGGTTGTCGCGGCTCAGGGCATGTACGACGGTGGCGCGCAAGGCGCACGCGAAGCGCTTGAAAGTTTCTGGTGGGCGGTGTCGCAAGCCGGCCAGACGAGCCCGATAAAGCGCAGTCCAATCGACATTCTGCTCGGCAATTGGTCGCTCGACACATCGCCCGGCTACATTATGATGGATTTGATGAGCCGGCTCACATCGCCCTATGACATGAACCCGCTCGGGCTCAATCCACTGCGCGATCTCGTTGCCGAACAAGTCGATTTCAACAAGGTGCGGGATTGCAAGGATCTGCACATCTATCTGTCGGCGACCAATGTCGAGACGGGCCGTGTGCGCGTCTTCAAACGTGAAGACATCACCCTCGATGTGGTCATGGCGTCGGCGTGTTTGCCGTTCCTGTTCAAAGCGGTTGAGATCGATGGCGTGCCCTACTGGGATGGCGGCTATATGGGCAATCCGGTGCTGTTCCCGTTCATCGACGATAGCCCGACAGATGACATCATCATTGTCCAGATCAATCCAATCCACCGCGAGGGGACGCCGCGGTCTGCACGCGATATTCACAACCGCGTCAATGAGATCACATTCAACGCGTCGCTTCTGAAGGAGTTGCGCGCGATCGATTTCGTCTGCCGGCTTCTGGACGAGGGGAAACTCGAACCGGGCGACTATCGTTCGATGAAGGTGCACATGATCGAGGCGCGCAAAGAGATGCGCGATCTTGGAGCTTCGTCGAAGCTCAACGCCGAGTGGGAGTTCCTCCGCCATCTCCACGACATCGGACACAAGGCCGCCGGCGACTGGCTCGATGCCCATTTCGACGACATCGAGGTGCGGTCCACCGTCGACCTCAAGGAGATGTTCTCAGGCATGGGCGCCAACCATCACGGCTAAGCCATCCCGGTCCTTTGCCAGGCAAGCATGAAGCAAGATCACATGAGATTTGAGGAGAGCAAAGCATGCGCATGCACGTTCAGATGACCGCTGCGGCGGCATTGTTGTCGATACCTGCACTCGCTGGCCTTACGATCTTCCCCGCGCCACAGCCGGCAGCGGCACTTGATCTCGAAACGCTGGAAACGCGTACGATCTACGGCCTGCGCGGCCCATCCGGCGCCAGAGATATCTCGAACGTCGTGCTCGACACGACCCCGCTTGCAGAAGAGGGGATAGCCTCGCTCGCCGGCCGCAGCCTGCGCACCCGCTTCTGGACCATCAACGGCAATGGCGGGATCGTGCCGATCCACAACCACGCCAATCGACCGGCTGTGTTCACGATCCTAACCGGTGAGATCTATGAATATGTCAACACGGCAAATGAGCGGATTTTGCACAAGGCTGGTGGCCTCGCGCTTGAGGAAGGCCGAATCTCTCATTGGTGGCTGAACGATGGCGAGGAAGATGTGCATCTCATCGCTTTCGATGTCTTCCAGTCGACCCAGGACCTCGACACAGTCACGGTCGGCGATGTTCCGGCCGCGGCGGACTTCGAGCTTCCGGAAACACAAGGTGCACGTCACGATCTCCTCGGCGTGGTCAATATCGCGAGCCATTTTGATAGTGCTTTCGGCGAGGGTTGGGCGCTGACGACCTATCGCACGACGATTGAGCCGGGCGGTGTATTTCCGGCCTTCACTACAGCCGGTGAGCCGGTGCAGATGTTCGTCTGGCGGGGGCAGGTCACCGAGCACCGGTCGGATGTGGGTGATCCCCTGACCATTGACGCAGAGGGCGGCTCGACCCTCTCAGGCGGCGCGCTGGCCTGGTGGGAGAACACCGGCGACGAGCCGGCGGTCCTTTATTTCGGCGTTGTCGAGCCGATTGCCGAGACCGAGGGCGTGGAACGCGTCGGCACGCTCGCCCATGGCAGCCATCAGTAACGAAATCCTCCAGCGTTAGAGCTCGACATGTCGCAGACCGACACCGCAACCTCGCCGGGGCCGATCGAAGCCATGGTGACCGATCAGGTCGCCATGGAAGGTCTGCCGGCGGAAAAGCGTTCGGAAATTCTCCAGCGCAGCCTGATTATCGCACTGATCTCGTTTCTGACGCTGATCGACCTGTTCGGTTCGCAGGCGTTGTTGCCGACCCTCGTTGAGGCCTATGGCGTTACGCCCGCCGAGATGGGCTTTGCGGTCAATGCATCGACCATCGGCATGGCGGCGGCCGGGCTGATCGTTGCGATCTTCGCGCGCTCGATCGACCGTAAGCTTGGCATCTGGCTCAGCCTGGCGCTTCTGGCCATTCCGACGTTCCTGCTGGGCGTGACCGAGGATCTGACGACCTTCACCCTGTTGCGCATTGCGCAAGGGGTGTTCATGTCGACCGCCTTCACGCTCACACTGACCTATCTGTCGGAGGAATGCTCGGTGACGGCGGCGGGTGGCGCGATGGCCGCCTATATCACCGGCAATGTCGCGTCCAACCTGTTCGGCCGGCTGTTGGCAGCCGGCGTCGCCGACACTATCGGCCTGTCGGAAAGTTTCTATGCCTTCGCAATACTGAACCTTCTCGGGGCTATGATCGCGTTTTTCTATATTGGGCGGACGTCCGGCAAGCGCATGGAGACAGGCGAGGGCGGTTCGGTGCTGGATGCCTGGAAAGCGCATTTCGGCAATCCGAAGTTGAGGGCTGCCTTCGCTATCGGCTTCATCATCCTGTTCGCCTTCATCGGCACCTTCACCTACGTCAATTTCGTGCTGGCGCGTGCGCCGTTCAACTTGCCGCAGGCCTATATCGGGCTCGTCTACCTCGTCTTTCTGCCGGCGATTTTCACAACGCCCGTCGCGGCGGGGGCTGTGAAGAAATATGGCAGCCGCATCACCTTCTGGGCCGCGATGGGTGTGACGCTCTTTGGCCTCGGTCTTCTTGTGACGAGCAGTCTCGTTCTGATTTTGATCGGGCTTGCCGCGATCGGGGCGGGGCTGTTCTTCGCGCAGGCTGCCGCAACCGGCTATGTCGGGCGCAGCGCGACGCAGGACCATGCCGCGGCAAACGGCATCTATCTTACGAGCTATTATGTCGGCGGGCTGGCCGGCGCGCTGGTACTCGGCCAGATCTTCACTCGCTTCGGCTGGACAGCCAGCGTGATTGCGCTTGTCGCGCTGATCGCGCTGGCCTGTCTGTTGGCCCGTGGCATGGGCGACGCCGAAGAGTAGCACGGCGAATGGACGACCGGGGCATGTGTCCAAGCCCCGGTCCCAGACGTGATCACTCGAATACAGACGCCGGGTAGAACTTCACGTCGACCCAGGCGCCGTCCGTGGCTTCCTTGATCACATAGGAGCCTGCGACCGTGCCGCTTTCATCGAAGCTCAGGGGACCGGACGCGCCTTCATAGTCGACGTCCTCGCCAGCCGCGATCGCCTCTTTGCCCTCGATGAAGGTGGTCACCGGCGTGCCGCCTTCTGCGACATCGCGGATCACGGAATTGATGGCAGCGCCCGTGCACTCGCCCGCAGTTTCCAGCGACAGCGCGATCAGATTGATCATGTCGTAGGAGTTGGCCGAGAACGGGCCAGGCTCGCCGCCGCGCATCTCTTCATGAAGGGCCGCATAGGCCTGAAAGGCCGGCAGGGATTTGTCGGGTTCCGCGATCTCGACATAGGCGCGGTCGTTGAGGATCTCGGCGCCGACTGCATCGAAGATCTCCGGCACGGCGAGATCGGCGGTGAACAGCCATTCGCCTTCGAAGCCGCCAGCGGTGGCTTCCTTGATCACGGTGACGCCCGATTCCTGACCGCCGGCGAGATAGATCGCGTCCGGATTGTTGGCGAGAACGGTCACCAGCTCAGCCTGATAGGACGGCTGGCCCGGATTGTAGACGATGAAGTCGGTCAGTTCGATCCCGGCTTCCTCGACCGCGCCACGTGCGACCTCGGCAGGTGAGATGGTCGATTCCTCGTTCTGGATCAAGAAGGCGACGGTCTCATAGCCCTTTTCCGACAGCCAAAGACCCGAAGCCGCGCCGTCGCCGAGGTCCGACGACACCGTGCGATAGACGAAATCGCCGCCAAGCTCGTTCAGTGTGATCGTGCCGGCATAGGGCGACATGGCGATGGTTTCCTCGCGCTTGGCGAGATCGACCAGCGCCACCATGACACCCGACGTCGGGCCGAGGATCGCGACCGCGCCTTCGCTTTCGATCATCTTTGTGGCTTCGCGGACGCCAACCTCCGGATTGCCGCCGGTATCGGCCACGACCATGCGGATTGGGCCGCAGGAGGTGCCGCCGGCTTCGTTGATCTGGTTGACACCGATCTCAACGCCGCTCGCGACGATCTCGCCGAACTCACCCAGTTCACCGGTCAGCGGCACAAGAACGCCGACAGTGACTTCCTCCGCAGATGCGGTGGTCGGGCCGCCGGCGAGCGCGGCTGCGAAGGCTGTCAGGGCAAGCGCCGAGACGCCGGCAGCGGCTTTTCTCTTCCCTCTGGCTGTTGTCATCATCTTCCCTGCTCCTTGCTGTGGCCGGTGACGCCATGTCCCGGCGCTTCCGTCAGTCCTTCATTTCGAAGACGACCTCTTCCAGACGCCCAGGCTCGAGCAGCGCGCTGCTGGCCATCACGTCTGCGTTTTGGCCGGCCTCGACGATGTAGGTCGTCTCTGACACGGCCAGGACTTTCTCGGGGTTCTGTTCAACCACCCAGACGACCGCCATGCCGTCGCGGGCAAGGTCTGTAACCCAGTCGATGATGCGCTCGACGAACATCGGCGCGAGGCCGGCCGTCGGCTCGTCGAGCACGACAAGGCTCGGCGTGCCGACAAGGGCTGTGGCGATGGCAAGTGTCTGACGCTCGCCGCCCGACAGGGTCGAGGCGGCCTGGCTGCCGCGTTCTTCGAGGATCGGAAACCGCTCGAAAACATCCTGGATGTGCGTGTCGGCATTCGGAAACGCCAGCGCCGCCGCGCGCAGATTGTCGCGCACGCTCAACTCGGCGAAGACATTGCTTTCCTGAGGCACATAGCCGATGCCGGCCATGCAGGTATGTAGCGCGTTGTGACCTGCGATGCTGTCGCCGCGAAACCGAATGTCGCCAGCCTTGACCGGCAGATGGCCGGCGATTGCCTTCATAAGCGTCGACTTGCCGGCCCCGTTCGGCCCGAGCACGGTGGTAATCTCGCCCGGCTTGGCGACAAGATTGATGCCGTGCAGGATCGTCAGCTTGCCATAGCCCGATTGCAGATTCTCGACCTCAAGCAGCATGATCCGCTCCTAAGTAGGCGGAGACCACGCGCTGGTCGGACCTGATCTCTTGCGGTGTGCCCTCGGCGAGCAATTCGCCATTGTGCAGAACGACTATCCGGTCGGCGATGCCAAGCAGGAAGTGCAGATTGTGCTCGACGACAACGAGCGTGACGCCTTCGTCGCGGAGTTCGACAAGCAGGGTCGAGAGCCGTTTCTGAAGGACCGGGTCGACGCCTGCGGTGGGTTCGTCGAGCAGCAGGATGCGCGGACGTCGGATCAACTGGCGCGCCACTTCCAGCATGCGCAATTCGCCGCCGGAGAGGTTCGAGACCGAGGTCTCCATCCGATCGCCCAAGCCAACGCGGCGCAGCGTCTCCACCGCGCGGTCGCGCGCCTCCCGCTCCTCGGCGCGCCAGCGCGACGAGAACGCAGCCAGAAGCCGTTCGCCACTGCTGTCGGCGCCGACGACGACGTTTTCGAGCACCGACAAAGACGGAAAGGCGCGCGGTGTCTGGAAGGTGCGGCTGACGCCGAGGCTTGCGATCTCGGGCGGGCGCTTGTCAGCGAGGCTTTCGCCTTCCAGCAGCACCTGGCCGGAGTTCGGTGTCAGCACGCCGGTGATCAGGTTGAAGGTTGTCGACTTGCCGGCGCCATTGGGTCCGATCAGGCCAAGGAAACAGCCGCGCGGGACCGAAAAGCTGATACCGCCATCGCCGCCAACGGCCTTGACGCCGTCGAAATGCTTGGTGACCCCGTCGAGCCGGAGGAATGCGTCATCGCTCATTCGGCGGCCTCCTTCCTGGTACGGAAACGCTCGAAAGGCTGCCAGCGCAGGATCATAATGAAGATCAGCCCGGTCATGATATGCTCGACGGAGGCCGCGATCTGAGCTGTCCGCACGGTTTCGAAATGGATCGACCGGACGAGTTCCTGGAAGCCGACCAGCGCCAACGTGGCGGCGACGACGCCGATGATGGTGCGCTCACCGCCAAGCACCAGTGCGATCCAGACAAAGAACGTCACTTCGGCGGTGAACAGGCTCGGCGCGACCAGCGTCGTGATCATCGCAAACAGCGCGCCCGCGACACCGACAGGGACCGCCGAGATGATAAACACCTCGAACCGAATCCGTTGGATGTCCTTGCCGATCGCCTGGGCCGCCATTTCGTCGTCATGGATGACGTCCATAGCCCGCCCGTAAGGCGACGCCAGGATGCGCCGGAACACAAGCATCGTGATCAGCATCAGCGTGAAGGCGGCGAAGGCATAGGCCACACGCTCGTCCAGCCCGATCCAGGAGAAGTCCGGCTGCTCGACATTTGCCATGCCAACGCTGCCATTGCCGATCCGGCGTTCGTTCAACAGAAGCGAGTGGAACACTTCAGCGAAAGCAAACGTCGTCAACGCGAGGTATTCCCCACGCAGACGAAGCGTTGGCCAGCCGGTCAGAACCGCGAAGGCCATTGAAGCGAGCGCTGCGGCGATGACGCCTGCCCACCATGGCCAGTCCAACCCGACGAGATACTGGTCGAGGCCCGATGGCGCTTCCTGGGTGACGATGGCATAGGCGTAGGCGCCAGCGGCAAAATAGGCCACGACGCCGAAATTGATCATGCCGCCGCGCGCATATTGCAGGTTCAGCGCGAGCGTCATGACAGCGTAGAGGCAGCCATAGGTCGCAATGGCGAGGGTGAGTTGCTCGATGTTCATGACGTGCGCTTTCCGGCCAAGCCATCGGGACGGAACAGCAGAACCAAAATCACGACGGCGAACGCGATCAGCGGGCGGTAACCGGCCGGGATCCAGAACACCGAAATGTCCATGGCGATGCCGATCATCAGTCCGGACAGGATCACCGTGTAGAGCGAGCCAAGACCGGCGAGGATCGCGACCGCGAGGATCTTGAGAATCTGGTGGAAGGCGATGTCGGTCGACAGCGTCGCGATGACTGCAAGCATGACGCCTGCGAGGCCAGCAAGCCCCGACGACAAGAGCCAAGTGATCCGCGAGGTCTTGCGCACGTCGATGCCTCGCGAGGCGGCAAGCTCGGGATTGGCCGCCATGGCGCGCACCGCGAGCCCCATCTTGGTCCTGTTCAGGAACACCGCGAGGCTAACGGATGTGAGCGCGGCCAGCGCTACGACCATCATCTGATAGTCGGTGATGCGGAGACCGAAAAACCGGTAGGTCGTCGCCAGCGGGATATCGAGGGTGAAAATACCGGTGCCGTAGACCGCATCCACCAGGCCGCCGACGACATAGGCGACACCAACAGACGTGATCAAAAGGACGGCGGGGCCGAGACGGCGAATCGGATCATAGACCGTGCGCGCGATGAACAAGCCGCCGAATGCGGTCACGATGATCGCCACAAGCGCCGACGGCACGATGTGCCAGTCGAGCATGGTGTTGAGTGTCCAGGTAACGAACGCACCGACACCGAGCATCTCGGCATGATTGATGTTGAGAAAGCCCTCGACGCGGCGGGTTAGCGAAAAGCCGATCGTCGCCAGGATCAGGAAACAGCCGGTGACAACGCCGCCGAGCAGGAACTGCATGAAGACCATCATCTGCATGAGATGATGCCTCCGGGTGAGATCCCGTGACGCCGAAGCTTCGGCCCAGTGGCCTTCCGGCAGGCTTCGTCGCCATGCCAGGCGGCGCATCCCCTAGCGCCGTACGGTGTTTGACCCCTCACAAACCCCTCCGGTTTTGACTTATTCTGATTATTGAGAAGTATGCTCCCTAATTTTGTCAAGTGTTCTTTTCAAAAGTGTCTTTTGGGGAGGGCATTTGTGCCAAGAGAACCAGGCAGAAGATCGACGATAGCAATCGGATACCGTTGGGCGGAAGGGATCAATCCGCCTTTCTTTTTGGGCGCCGTTTGGGGACTGCGCTGCGCGTTCAGCGGTAAGCGGGATACGACGGAGAATCGATTTCGGTATCTCCTTATCGCACTCCCGGTGCTCGGCTTTCTCAGGGGTCAGGGCGCGCTCTACGCAGATCACCCCTCAAGCTGGCCTGAGCCAGATAGCCTTGAGACCACCGTCACGCTGGCGCATTAGGCGAGTGGGGCACGGCTTGCATCATTGTTGGAGATGACAAGCTTGCGCAGAAGCCGGAAGAACTCCTTGCGCTCGCGCTCGGTCAGGGGGCCGAGAAAGCGGTCCTGAGCACGCTCCATTGCCGGATGCATGCGCTCGACCAGCGCTTTGCCTTCGTCTGTGATGCGGATGACCTTGGCACGCCGGTCGACTTCCGAAGGTACGCGATCCAGTAGCCCCCGCCGCGCAAGCCGCTTGATAACGTCAGCGCCGCTGGTGCGGTCGATGCCGATGGCCGTCGACAGAGTAAGCTGATCAAATTCCTTGCCCGACGACAAAACGCTCAGCATCGCATATTGGATTGGCGTCAGGTCCATGTCGTCAAACTCGTTGGCGAAGATACCGACATGGATCTGATGCAGCCGGCGCACGAGATAGCCCGGCCGGCTCCACAGGTCGGAATAGGACCCGCTGATGGCTTTGTTGGCGTAGTCCTCGGCATCGCGTGATGTGGCAACGGTCAGTTTTTTGGTCGACATTGGCGATCTCTTAGCGCTCGTTTCGACGCCGCATTCCACGTCGAATCATCCACTCTTTGCAGAGTTTGACGAGGATGCGGCAAGTTCGACTTTGGCTCAATTGCAGTGCAGCGGCTGCTGTGCCGGCAAACTATCGGCACCTTCTTGCAATACCAAAAATATGACGTACACTCCATATTTCGAGAGCTGAACTGCTGCGATCTGGTCACAGCCGATCTGCTGGCACCGAATGGCTCAGTCATTGGGGAGAGTGGACCGGCATGTCGACCGGCATCGGCGCCCGCGTCATACGCAAGGAAGATGCCCGGCTTTTGGCGGGAACCGCCCGCTTTGTCGGCGACATCAAGCTGCCACGCCTTTGGGAGGCAGCGTTTGTGCGCAGCCCAATTGCCCATGGCATCTTGCGTGGGGTGGTCAAGCCAAATGGTCTTGAGGATCGCGTCTTTACTGCGGACGATATGGCGGATGTTCTGCCGATCCGGGCCGAATCCTCCCTGCCGACCTATAAGATGTCCGACTATCCGCCGCTCGCGCGCGACAAGGTGCGCTATGTCGGCGAGTGTGTCGCGTTGTGCATCGCGCCGACCCGCGCCGAGGCCGAAGACATTGCCGAGCTTGTGACGCTCGACATCGATCCCTTGCCGCCAGTGGTCGATGCGCTTGAAGCCCGCGAAGTCGGCGCGCCACTGGTTCACGACGCCTGGGGCGACAATCTGTTTCTGACCACACAGGTCGATGGCGACATGGAGGCGGTGAAGGCTCAATCTGCCATTGTCATCGAGCGGGAATACAACACCGCGCGCCAATGCATGACGCCGATGGAAGGCAAGGGTGTTCTGGCCCATTGGGACGGCAAGGACGGTCAGTTGGTCGTCCATACCTCGACTCAGGTGCCGCATCTCATTCGGACAGGCATCGCGCTGTGCCTGCAAATGGACCAGGGTGACGTGCGCGTCATCGCGCCCGATGTTGGCGGCGGGTTCGGTTACAAATGCGTGCTCCAGCCGGAAGAGGTGTCCGTCTCATGGGCTGCGCGCAAGGCCGGCCGGCCAATCCGCTGGACGGAAGACCGACGCGAACACCTCGTCGCGGGCGCCAACACTCGGCAGCATCACTACAAGCTGACAGCTTACGCCGATAAGCGTGGTAAGCTGCTGGGGATAGACGCCGAAGTGACGGTCGACATCGGGGCCTATTCGGTGTGGCCGTTCACGGCTTGTCTCGAAGCCTCACAGGCCGGTGGCAATCTGCCGGGCCCCTATGCCTTAGAGGCCTATCGCTGCAAGACGTTTTCGGTCGCGACCAACAAGCCGGCCTTCACGCCCTATCGCGGTGTCGCGCGGCCGGGCGTCTGTTTTGCGATGGAGCTGACGATCGATGCGATCGCGCGTGCGGTCAGCCGCGAGCCGGCGGATGTCCGGCGCGAAAACCTCGTGCCCGCGACCGCGATGCCCTACACCAATGTGACCAACAAACATTATGACAGCGGTGATTATCCCGAGAGCGTCGTTCAGGCCGCCCGGATGATCGATCTTGAGGGGTTCCGCGCCCGCCAGGAGGCCGCACGCGGTGAAGGCCGGCGCATCGGCATCGGCTTTTCGACCTTCACAGAACAGTCCGCCCACGGCACCAAAGTGTTCGCCGCCTGGGGGCTACCGCTGGTACCGGGATATGAGCAGGCCATGGTCAAGCTCACGCCGTCCGGTTCGGTCGAGGTCCGGTCCGGCAATCACAGCTTCGGCCAGGGGCTTGAGACCACGATTGCCCAGGTCGCCAGCGAGTGGCTAAGAGTCGATGTCTCAGACATCAAGGTGACGATGGGCGATACCGGCCTGACGCCTTACTCGACCGGCGCTTACGCGTCTCGCGGCATGGTCATGGCCGGTGGGGCGGTGTCCAAGGCGGCTGAGGAACTGGCCGGTCGTATCAAGATCCACGCCGGTCACCTTCTTCAGGCCAATCCAGACGATATAGAGTTGAGGGAGGGGGCTGCCTGGGCGGGATCGGCCAGCATCAGCCTGTCCGACATCGCCCACGCCTGGTATCTCCGGCCCGACCAATTGCCGGACGATGTAAATACTGCGGGTCTTGAAGTCACTCAAGGCTACAAGCCCGATGTGGATACCGGCGTCTTCACCTATGCAACCCATGCCGCAATCGTCGAGGTCGATCCCGAGACCGGTCGAGTTGAGATCGATGACTATGTCATCTTCGAGGACTGCGGGCGGCGGGTGAACCCGCTGATCCTCGAAGGCCAGGCCTATGGTGGGGCTGCGCAGGGCATCGGCACGGCGCTGTTCGAGGAGGTGCTTTATGACGCGTCTGGCCAGCCGCTGACCTCGACGCTCGCCGATTACATCCTGCCGGGTCCTGCGGAATTGCCCAAGATGCGGCTCGGCCATGCCGAGACCCTGTCCCCCTTCACCCGCCATGGCATCAAGGGGGTAGGCGAAGGGGCGGCGATCGCGCCCGGCGGGGCGATCGTTAATGCGATCAATGACGCGTTGCATCCTGACGGGGTAGAACTCACCCAGCTCCCGGCGACGCCTGAGCGTATTCTCCAAGCGTTGTTGTCAACTGATGGGGCAACGCCGGAGTTTGGCGAGGCGGCCGAATGAAGCCCGCAGCCTTCGGCTATACGAGGCCTGCAAGCCTTGACGCCGCGGCAGAGGCAATCGCCGGCGGGGCTGCCAAGCCAGCCTCAGGAACCCAATCGCTCGGGCCGATGCTTAATCTCAGGCTGGCGCGGCCCGGCCATCTCGTTGATCTTTCGGCCTTGCCCGAGCTTACAAGCATTGTGGTCGAGCCGGACGGGCGCCTGCGGATCGGCGCCGGCGTTACCCATGGAAGGATCGAGGACGGCGCGTTGCCTGAAAATGGGCCGCGCTCCGAAATGCTGCGCCATGTCGCTGGCGATATCGCCTATCGCGCCGTGCGCAACCGGGGAACTCTTGGGGGAAGTCTTGCCCATGCAGATCCGGCGGCGGATTGGGTGACCACAATGACGGCGCTCGATGCGACGCTCGAACTCATCGCCTGGCGCAGCGGGCGTCTGGCCCGGCGGCAGATCGCAATGCGCCGTTTCATGCTTGGCGCCTATCGCACAGCGCTTGAGTCGGATGAAATCCTCAGCGCTGTTTTGCTGCCGAAACTGTCGGATAGTGCCTGCTGGGGCTATGCCAAGATCTGCCGCAAGGTCGGGGAATTCGCCGATGCGATGGCGGCGGTCGTGCTCGATCCGGCGTCTGGCTATGCCCGGGGTGTCGTCGGCTCGACAGGTGGGGCGCCGGTGCTCTTTCCCCATCTGGCGGCCGATCTGGCACGCCAAGGCCAGGTGCCGGAAGAGGCGGTCGTCGGAGAGGCTCTCGATGCGGCGCTGCCGGGTTTGGCATTGGTCAAGCGCAAGCTGATGACGGTCGCGCTTGTTCGAGCCATGAGTCAGACGGTGGTGCGCCAATGAGTCTTGCAGAAACTCCGCGCCCGGCTCAGCCCGTTTCGTCCGATGCCGACGATCACGTCGTGTCTATCGTGCTGTCGGTCAATGGCGAGCGGCATCGGGTCACGGTGCCGGCCCGGACACAGTTGGCCGAGATCTTGCGCGATCATTTGCATCTGACCGGCACGCATCTTGGCTGCGAGCAGGGCGTCTGTGGCGCTTGCACGGTGATGATCGATGGCGTGCCCGCACGAAGCTGTATCCGCTTTGCCGGCAGTTGTGATGGCATCTCCGTCGAGACCATCGAAGGCTTTTCCGGCGATGACCTCATGCACCGTCTGCGCCGGGCGTTTTCCGAGCATCATGCATTGCAATGCGGCTTTTGCACGCCGGGCATGATCGTCACTGCGCGCGACATCGTCGACCGCCTTGATGCGCCGGACGAAACCCGCATCAGGCATGAATTGAGCGGCAATCTCTGCCGCTGCACCGGCTATGTCGGCATCGTCGAAGCGATTGCGGATGTCATTGTCCAGCGCAATGAGGCGGGACTTGAGCCTCTGAATCCGGCAGTTCCCGTGCCGGCCGGCCGTGGCGGGTTTCAACCCTTCAGGCCGACGCAGACGGCGGATTCCGACGTGCCCGCAATAGTGGGTGCCGCAACAGGCGATGGAGTGCGCCGCGACGGTATCTGGACGGTCGTCAGCCGGACGGTCATGCTGGATCATCCGCCCGACGCGGTCTGGGCGCACTTTTCCGACCTGCCCGAGGTGGCGGCCTGCATTCCGGGCGCAGAGCTTGGCGAGATGTCGGGCGAGCGTTTCGATGGCCGGGTGGCGATCCGTTTTGGGCCGATCAGCGCTGCCTTCGAAGGCGATGGCACATATGCGCTCGATGAGGCCGCACATTCGGGCCGCCTGACCGGCAAGGGCCGCGACAAGGGCGGGCAATCGAACCTTACCGGAGACCTCGCCTTTACTGTTTCCGAGGGGCATGACGCCGGTGCGAGTACGGTCTCACTGGAACTCCGCTTTGCGCTGGAAGGCATGTTGGCCCAGTTCAACCGGCCGGAACTCGTCACCGGCTTCGTCGACTATGTGCTCGGTGAATTCATCGCCAACTGTTCCGCCGTGCTATCGGGCGGCACGGCGCGGAAAGCCCGACCGATGAGCGCTTTTGCGCTTCTCGGTGTTTTTCTGAAATCGCAATGGCGGCGGCTGTTTGGCCCGCTGAGTTGAGCTGCCGTGTTCTCAATCCACGAAGGCGCGTTCGACGACATACTCACCGGGCTTTGAATTGGCACCTTCGGTGAAGCCTCGGGCCTCCAGGATCTTCTTCAGATCCATGTTGAGGCCCATCGAACCGCAGATCATGACCCGATCCGTCGCGGGGTCGAGCGGTGGCACGTCCAGATCCTCGAACAGCTTGCCGGACTCGATCAAGTCGGTGATCCGGCCCATCTTTTCGGACGGCTCGCGGGTCGTCGTGGCGTAGCGGCGGAAGGCCTTGGCGGCTTCCTCGCCGACGAGAGGATCATCGGGCAGATTTTCGGCGAGATCCGCCCCATAGTGCAGTTCACTGACCTTGCGGCAGGTCTGGGTCAGGATGACTTGTTCGAACTTCTCATAGGTCTCGGGCTCGCGCATCAAGCTGGCGAAGGGCGCAACACCGGTGCCGGTCGAGATCATCCACAGACGCTTGCCCGGGATCAGCGCGTCAAGCACCAGCGTGCCGGTCGGCTTGGTCTTGACGATGATTTCATCGCCCGGCTGGATCTTTTGAAGTTTCGAGGTCAAAGGCCCATCCGGCACTTTGATCGAGTAAAATTCCAGCTCTTCGTCCCAGAACGGCGAGGCGATTGAATAGGCCCTGAGGATCGGCTTTCCGTTGTCGCCGGGCAGGCCGATCATGACGAACTCTCCGGAACGGAACCGGAAGCTCGGTGGACGCGTGACCCGGAACGAAAACAGCCGGTCGTCCCAATGGGTGACGCTCAGCACAGTCTGGCCGTCGGGCAGGCTCGGCGTCATCGCTTCGGGGCTTGGTGCCTGGTTCATGTCCTATCCTTGTCGGTCGCGTTGATGCCGATCGCTTGTCTGTTGCTCCAGGCTATGTCTTGTCCGACCCGGAAGCCGTGTCGTCCAATGTCAGCCCTTCGATTTCCACCGCTTCCTCAGCATGCGCCTTGCCATGGCTCAAGGGCGGGATCGGTTTCGCTGGTATTTGACCTTTTACGCCGTCATCCCCCTCGATCACCAGCCCGTCCAGCTCATAGCCGTCAGGCTGCGGCGTGCGGCTCTGCGGGTCAGCACGCTTGGTCGGCGGAACGGTCGCTGCCGGTTCGGGCAGACCGGCGGCGATCAGGTATTTAAGCTTGTCGGGCACGCCTTTCCAGTCATCCGCATCGGCTGGAACCGTGCCGATCTCGGTGATGTTGGGCCAGACCTCCGAGTATTTGCGGTTGATCTCCAACCATTGCTCCAGATTGGGCTCGGTGTCGGCCTTGATTGCGTCGACCGGGCATTCCGGCTCGCAGACACCGCAATCGATGCATTCCTCGGGATGGATAACGAGGAAGTTCTCACCCTCGTAAAAACAGTCAACGGGGCAGACTTCGACGCAATCCTGGAATTTGCACTTGATGCAATTCTCTGTGACGACATAGGTCATGCTCGATCCTCTATAAAAGGAGTATACTCCCTAACTTGATGTGTGCAATGGGCGGGGTTGGGGTTTTCCTTTGCAGTGGGCCGAAAAATCGCCCTGCCGACTGTGATGCGGCTGCAAGAGCCCCCGACGCTTCCTTTAACCCAGGATCGGGACCGGAATGACGTCATAACCATGCGCAATGCGCCGGTTGAGCACCGGGTCAGTCAGTTCAAGCTCGAACCGTGGCGCATAGCGCACGTCGCCGATCGCACCGCAGGTGCCGCCAAACATCAGCGTGCCGTCGCGCATTTCGCCGCCGTCCTGGGCGAAGGCTTCGAGCAGTTCCGTAGGTGACAGAAGCCCGCCGACGGAGCCGTCCTGATAGAGCACCCGCTCGCCCTGTTCGCGTATCCAGGCGCGCAGTTCGAGCTTTTCCCAATGCTCGGCGACTTCGTCCATCGGCCAGAACGTGGTGGCAATCGGCTTGTCGCAAAGCTGTTTGGCAACCGTGATCCCCATATGCTCGACGACGCGGTCGGTGTGGTCGGAGCCGGCGCCGACCCAGAGCCTTCCGTCGATCTGCAGCAGGATGTATTCGACTTCTCCGCTAGATCCGTCGCCGATGACCTCGATCGCATCGGCAAAGCTTAGCCGCGACACGCCGACGCGGTAGAACAGCGGCGTTTTGGTCGGCGGCGTGACGCCAATCTTAGCCAATTCGTCGATGTGATGCTGAAGCGCGGCTTTGTCACGGCCCGTCCAGCCGCCGACGATGGCGCGCGTGATTTCGATCTCGCGGTCAGCCGTGCCGTCTCGAGTGACGAAGGAGGCGATTGTTCTGACGCTGGCGGGCATGGTTCGGTCCTTTCTCCCACAGCCTGGTTCCGACAATTCCGACAAGGTGGGTTAGTGCCCCCGGATCAGCCGTTCGAGGCCACGGGCGATCTGCAGCAGCTTGCGATCCTCACCGGTGCGGCCCATCAGCATGAGGCCGACCGGCAGGCTGTCCTTTGGCTGGCAGGGGATCGAGATCGCTGGCAGGTCGAGAAAGTTGCCCACCGCCGTGTTGCGCAGACACAGAAGGTTGAGCGCGTTGGAGCGGTCCTGGTCTTCCAGGTCTGAGAGCTTCGGCGCCACGATCTGGACCGTCGGCAGGATGAGGGCATCGAAGGCCTCGGTCTTTGTGGCCACGGTAGCACGCATCCTCGCGCGGGCCTCGACCACGTCGATGTAGTCCGCCGCCGACTGGGATTGTCCTGCCGCAAAGCGGGCCAGGATCCAAGGGTCGTAGAGGTCGGCGCGGTCATCGAGGAAACGCCGATGCCAGGCATAAGCTTCCGAGCCAACAAGGCCACCCTTGGCGTTGATCTTCGGCAGTTCGCGTAGTTCCGAGAGATCGAGCGGCGACAGCCGGACCCCGCGCGAGGACAGCCTCGCCAATGCCGCCTGCCAGGCGGCAGCAACCGTCCCGTCCATGTCATCGGTCGTATAGCCTTCGAGCACGCCGAGCCGGAGACCGCCTTCGGGGAAGGACTCCACATCCGTGCCATCGCCACCTGCGAGCACCGAATCGAGGATCGCGCAGCAGGAGACGCTGGTCGCCAGTGGCCCGATGCAGTCTAGCGTCTTTGACAACGGCACCGCGCCGTCACGTGGAACACGTGTCGAGGTTGGCTTGAAGCCGACAATGCCGCAAAAGGCCGCCGGGATGCGGCACGAACCGCCGGTGTCACTGCCGATCGCCGCCGGGGCCATGCCAGTGGCGATTGCGACCGCTGCCCCCGACGACGAGCCGCCTGGAATGCGCGGAACGTCGGGATCATGCGGGTTGAGGGGCGTGCCGAAATGCGGGTTCACGCCGAGGCCCGAATAGGCGAATTCGGTCATGTTGGTCTTGCCAAGAATGACGAATCCCGCCCGGCGCAGACGGGTGACGATCGACGCATCGGTGTCGGCCGGTGGCACGTCTTCGAGCACCTTGGACCCGGCGCGGGTCACCTCGCCGGCGACATCGAACAGATCTTTGATCGCGAGTGGGATGCCGGCATGGTCGGGAAGGTCAATGTTGTTGCCCCGTGCCCGGTCGATGTGATCGGCTTCGGCGCGCGCCTTGTCGCGATAGACTGAGGTGAAGGCGAGGTTACCCTGGCCATCGGGCGCATCGATCCGATCGAATGCCTGGTCGACAAGCGCACGACTCGTTACGCCGCCACGGCCAAGCTTGCGGGCGAGGTCTGTCAGGTTCTGCATGGGAATGCCTGCCGGTTGCGGCGCGGGACCGCAACCGGTCGGTTCGGACCTTATTGCGGATCGTAATAGTGCTGTTCCAGCAGGAGGCAGCCGGTTTCAGTGCGGAACGGCCCGTGCGGAACATGCGGTGGGCGGACGCAATAGGTGTTTTCGACGAATTTCTCGCCGCCCTGACCGTTTATGTCATTGCCGACCCAGAGATCACCCTGGATGACGAACACCTCTTCCCAATAATCGTGCTCGAAGGGGGCGGTTGTGAAGGTGCCGGGCGCGAATTTCAGAAGTCGTGTATGACCGCCCTTGCGGCCTTCCATGTCGAGCTTGCCGGACAGGACCTTCTGCTGGATGCCCTCCGGATAGCCCGGAATGGTTTCCCAGCCGGCGTCCATGTCGACTTGGTAGAATTCCTTGTGTTCCTTGTTGACGGCCATGATGCGCGCTCCTCTTTTGGTTTGGCCTGCGTGGCGGGTTACTCGGCGGGTTCCTTCGCGAACTTCGGGCTGTCGCGGCGGATCGTCTCCATGTTGTTACGCGTGGTCGTGAACTTGTTGGTCTCGAACACGTCGCTCGGAATATCGAAGAAGCCGTTGGCGAGCTGGGCGTCGCTCGTCGGCTGCATTTCGATCGAATCGAACGGGCAGACGTCGAAGCAGAGTTCGCAGCCAATGCAGTTGTCGGTGTGAACGTCGATCTTGCCTTCGGGGTTCTGCGACAGGGCTTCGTAGAAGCAGACCTGGATACAGATATTGCAGGTCGGGTTCTTGCAGGTGTCCTCGTTGACCACCGCATAAGACCGCTTCTTGGCGAACTGTTCGGAGTAGTCCTTGACCGAGCGTTCCGATGCGACGCCGATCATGTCGTCAATCGTCGCGTAGCCATGGGAGTCCATGAACTCCTCGACGCCGGAGATGATCTTGGGCAGCCATTTGATGCCCTTGACCATGAGGATGGAGCCGACCTGGACGACGCCGGCGCCGGCCATCAAAAACTCAATGACGTCGCGATGGTCGAAAATGCCGTTCGAGCCGGAAATCGGAATACCGACATCATTGTGGATGCGGTGCACCCAGCGCAGCGACAGGGGTTTGACCCAGGTGCCGCCAATGCCGGCGGGGCCGCCGATGCGTGGCTCGCCGGTCTCGATGTCGACGGCGAAACCTGTGTGCCGGTTGGTCGCGGTAACGGCGGCTGCACCCGCTTCCTTCGAGGCGCGGGCGATGTCGACGGGCCGCGCCTGGTCCGGCGTCAGCTTGACCATGACCGGGATGTCGACCGCCTCGCAGACCGCTTTGGTCACCTCATAGGCGACGTCTGGTTCCTGGCCGATCATCGAGCCGCCATGCACGCCGGGCATCATCGCCGGGTGCGGACAGCCGAAGTTCAGCTCGACCATCGGCAGGCCGCAATCCTCGATCGTGCGGCAGATGTCCTTCCAGCCAGTGATGTCCTTGGCGCCGGCGCTGCCGATCAGATGCGCGCCGCGATCTGCGGCATATTTCTGGGTCTCGATGAGGTCGGGGATCCAATCCTTGTAGTGCGTGCTGGAATAGCCCGACCGGCTGTAGAAGACGAAATCGCGCGATGCCTTGCCGCGAATGATGTCGCCCTTGTCGTTCATGACGCAGTATTTCGAGTTCTGCGTCAGCCGGGCCATGTCCTCGATGTCGGTCAGTGTCTTGATGATCGCGCCGGAGGCACCTGCATCGAAGCATTGACGCATAAGGTCGGGGCTGTTGGTCGGCTCTAGCGACGCGACGATGACCGGGTTCTTGAACTCCAATCCACAGAACTCGACGCGTGTGTCTGCCATTCTTCTGATCCTCCCTCGGCCCCGTCTCACAGCAGTGTCAGGTGGTTGGCACATGCAAATAAGACGTATACTTCCTTTTATCCTGAGTTTGGAATTTGTCAACTCGTGACCTGTGAGCGCCGAGCGCAAGCGTCTCGTGCGAGCGTGGGTCCGTCGGCAGTCAAATCCCGAGACACTCATTCCGCCGGGATTGTCCGAAGGAGAGTGGTTTGACAGACAAAATTAAGAAGTATACGTCTTAATTTATGCAATCCAGGGGTTTCTCCATGACCGCTCTTGTAAGTTCGTCTCCGCAATCCTCGTTGCCGTCCGATCGCCACACGTCCGTGGAGCCCGGTCGTTTTGTTTGGGATGATGCGTTTTTGCTTGAGTGTCAGTTGACCGAGGATGAGCGTTTGATCAGCGAGACGGCGCGCGGTTTTGCTCGGGACACGCTTCTGCCGCGCATTGAGAGTGCCTATCTCAACGAAG
>JBCBSK010000032.1:0-27861 GCA_039819185.1 Pseudomonadota bacterium
CTTTCGTTGTCGTGTTCGGCGATCAGGAGAACGAAAGCCTCAACGAACTCACCGCCAAGGCGGCCACCGCGGCCAGCGCCATCGGCGGCCCGCTTCATGTGCTCGTCGCAGGGCAGGGTTGCGCAGGCGTTGCCGACGCGGCAGCCAAGATTGCCGGCACGGAAAAGGTTCTGCTCGCCGAGCATGACAGTCTCGCCAATCGACTCGCCGAACCTATGACGGCGCTGATCACATCTCTGGCCGGCAGCTATGACGCAATCGTTGCGGCCGCGACGACGACTGGCAAAAACGTTCTGCCGCGTGTCGCAGCACTGCTTGACGTCATGCAGGTCTCAGACATCACAGACGTCGTTTCGTCAGACACGTTTGAACGGCCCATCTATGCCGGCAATGCGATCCAGACCGTTCAAGCGACCGATACCAAGAAGATCGTTACGGTACGCGCAACCGCGTTCGCATCCGCCGAGATGTCCGGCTCGGCCAGTGTCGAGGCCGTGGCTTTCGAGTCAGATCCCGGCCTGTCGCGCTTCGTTGGCGAAGATCTGACTCAGTCTGACAGGCCTGAACTGGCTTCCGCCAAGATCGTTGTGTCTGGTGGACGTGCGCTTGGCAGCAATGAGAACTTTGTCGAGTATATTGAACCGATCGCGGACAAGCTCGGGGCCGCCGTCGGCGCCTCACGCGCGGCCGTCGATGCGGGCTATATGTCGAACGACCATCAGGTCGGCCAAACCGGTAAGGTCGTGGCGCCGGAACTTTATATGGCGATTGGTATTTCTGGCGCGATCCAGCATCTTGCCGGGATGAAGGACTCCAAAGTGATCGTCGCGATCAACAAAGACGAGGAAGCGCCGATCTTTCAGGTCGCCGATTACGGCCTTGTCGCCGATCTGTTCCAAGCACTTCCAGAACTCAAGTCCGAGCTGGAAAAGGGCTGACCCGGCAGGCTTTTGACCTACAGTCGCAAGACTTGGGAGATTTACGGCCATATGTGCGGGTTCACGCGGTCGCGGGATCGTGCTAGCCGATCCGCGATGACGGAACAGAGCAAGTTGGACGCGGGACAAAACCGATGACGGCGCTTGTAATCAAGAAAGTGGGCGTCATCGGCGCCGGCCAGATGGGCAACGGCATCGCACATGTCAGCGCGATCGCGGGGTTCGATGTGGCGTTGAACGATATCAGCGCAGATCGGATCCAAGCAGGGCTGGCTACCATCAATGGCAATCTGTCGCGCCAAGTCTCCAAGAATCAGATCAGTGACGCGGATCGCGAAGCTGTCCTGTCGAGGATCGTGGCGGCGGAAACCATGGACGAGATGGCCGATTGCGACATCGTGATCGAGTCCGCCGTCGAACGGGAAGACATCAAGCGCGAGATCTTCAAGTCGATCTGCCCAATCCTGAAGCCAGAGGCGATTCTCGCATCCAACACCTCATCGATCTCCATCACCCGCCTTGCCGCGGTGACCGATCGACCCGAGCGTTTCGTCGGCGTTCATTTCATGAACCCGGTGCCGATCATGCAGTTGGTCGAACTCATCCGCGGTATCGCCACCGAAGACGAAACCTTCGAGATCGCAAAGAAGTTCGTCGCCGATATCGGCAAGACCTCGACCATGGCCGAGGACTTCCCCGCTTTCATCGTCAACCGCATCCTGTTGCCGATGATCAACGAGGCGATCTACACACTCTATGAAGGCGTCGGCACGGTCGAATCTATCGACACAGCGATGAAACTGGGCGCCAACCACCCAATGGGCCCGTTGCAGCTTGCCGATTTCATCGGGCTCGACACCTGCCTGTCGATCATGCAGGTGCTCTATGAGGGGCTTGCGGATTCGAAATACCGGCCCTGCCCGCTATTGGTGAAATATGTCGAGGCGGGTTGGCTCGGGCGTAAGTCTCAGCGCGGCTTCTACGATTATCGCGGCGAGACACCTGTCCCGACACGCTGATCCCCTCCTACCCGCAAACTAACCTGTCCTTAACGACGTTTGGGCAGACTGGTCCCATGTCCAGTATTTCCGCCTCCTACGCGGCCAGTTCAGCGGCCCAGACCCAAGCCGCTCTTGGCACTGAAATGGTCAAAATGCAGGCTCAGGCCGCGCAGGGCCTTGCAGAACTTCTGGAAGAGAGCGCGCAGGCCTTGCAGGAAGCTGTTGCTACGCCTGCACCGGGCCAGGGAATTCAGCTCGACACGAGCGCCTGACGGCTCCAAACCGCGTCATCACGGTTCTTTGGGCACAACCAGCCATACAGCGGAGCAACCTGCGCCGCGAATGGCGCGGATACACTGCTTTAACATCTTAGAATCAGCCAGCTTTCTGCCTTCTGAGCGAAACACTCGACAGGCAGGATGATCGCGCGGAATTCGGGTCGCGTCGATGCAGCCCGTGCTGTCATGTCATATGATCCGAGGCTCCCCTCGGGCACACGGAGACCGACATGACGACACAATTGCGCATGGGTCCACTCGAATGGGGCATGTTGATCACCTTGTCGCTCCTGTGGGGCGGTAGCTTCTTCTTCGGCAAGGTCGCAGTGGCGGAACTGCCACCGCTCACACTGGCCTTTCTGCGCGTGGGGATTGCGGCGGTTCTGCTGTGGACTATCGTCGCCGCGCTACGGCGCGATTTGTCGCCCCTTAAAGTGATCTGGCTGCCGCTGATCGTGCTTGGCGTTTTGAACAATGTCGTTCCGTTCAGCTTGATCCTGTGGGGTCAGCAGGAGATCGGTGCAGGCCTTGCCTCGATCCTGAACGCGACAACGCCTGTCTTCACTGTGATCGTCGCCAATGCCTTTCTCGCCGACGAACGCCTGACACCAGGCAAGGCCGTCGGCATCGCACTCGGGGTGCTCGGCGTTGCGGTTCTCGTCGGGCTCGACAGCCTGTCGGGGCTTGGCGGCAATGTCATGGCCCAGCTCGCCTGTCTGGGCGCGGCGCTGAGCTATGGGCTCGCGGCGACCTTTGCCCGTCGGTTTCGGGGCATCCCGCCGGTGCTCGTCGCGACGGGGCAATTGACCGCATCGAGCCTCGTTCTGTTACCGATCATCCTGATGCTCGATGCGCCTTGGACGCTGGGGGTTCCGTCCGTCGGAGCGCTGTGGAGCATCATCCTGCTCGGTAGCATCTCGACCGGGCTGGCCTACATCCTCTACTTCCGGATCATTCGAGCAGCGGGCGCGACGAATGGCGCGCTGGTGACACTACTGGTCCCGGTCAGCGCGATCCTTCTCGGCGCGATCGTCCTCGGCGAACGGCTTGCCGCCACCGACTTTCTTGGGATGGCATTGATCGGTCTTGGTCTGCTCGCCATCGACGGGCGGCCCTTGGCCTTTGTGGCGCAAGCTTTCGGTAGGACAAGAGCGCAATCATCGGCTCTGGACCCCCGGGACGCGCCCCGGGGGTGACGCACGACGCATGTGAGCGTCATTTGGCTGCAAGAGTGTCAGTGCTTAGCGCTGCGTGCCGCAACTTCGGCCTGATACTTCTCGGTCATCGCCTCGACCGCCTTTGAATGCACCGCCGCAAGCTCGGGCCTCAGCTTCTCGGCGCGGGCCGCGGCTTGCATGGTCGGATGGTGGTGACCCTGGAAGTGGGGCATAACCTCGCGGGCGATCAGCTCGTAGCTCTTACGGGTTGCCTGCGGATCGGCCCAGTTGTGTGCCAACATCAGATAAGCGCCGAAGCCGCCATTCGACTGGTCCCACAGTCGATTGATCTGCTTGACGGCCATGTCCGGTGTTCCGATGGCGCCGAAACCGGACTCGTTAACGAACTCGATCATCTCCTTGACGTTGTTGCCCGGCACGGCCATCTGCGGGAACGCAGCTACGGCCTGGAAATAGTGGAACCACTGTTCCATACCGTATTCGACATCACGATAGGCCTGTTCCATGGTGTCGGCGATGTGGACGAGCCCAACCAGACGCCACTTCGAGCGATCGACGGCCTTGCCGTGGGCCTCCGCCTCTGCCTCGATCACGTCCCAATGTAGCGCCAGCGCATCGAACCCGGCCGCTGATGTCGCGCCGATCGACAGCATGCCGGTGCCATGGCGGCCGGCAAGGCGTGGGCCTGCCGGAGAGGCGACCGCGGCAGTGCAAATATCGAACAGCGGATTGGAATAGGGCCTGAGATGCAGCCTGGCATCGACAAGATTCCAGCGCTCGTTCTGAAACGAGATCGGCTCCTCGCTGGTCAGAAGATGCATGATAACGCCGAGACTCTCCTCAAGCAGACGCCGCGTATCCTTCTGCGACAGGCCGATCATCGCGCCATCTGTCGGCAGCGCGCCGGGCCCAACGCCCATCATGATGCGGCCACGTGTCAGATGGTCGAGCATAACGATACGTTCAGCGACCCAGAGCGGGTTGTGATAGCTAAGTGAGACGACACCGGTGCCGAGCTTGATGTTGCGCGTGCGTTCGGCGGCGGTGGCGATGAAGATCTCGGGGCTCGCGATCGTCTCGGATCCGGCCGAATGGTGCTCGCCGATCCAGGCTTCGTCATACCCGCAGCGATCCAGCCACTGGATAAGCTCAAGGTCGGATTGCAATGAAAGCGTCGGATTGATGCCCGGCTTGTGAAACGGCGCCAGGAATATGCCGAACCGCATACGATGAGTGTCCATGAGGGCCTCCCTTTTCGATCCGCGCGTCGTTTTTGTGTGCGCGGTGTGCGTGACCGCGGCCGGCGGCGGACAAACCGGCTGAGGAACAAGGCTAGAGCGGCGCCAGCGTCACGCCAAGTGCAGACTGCCCGACAGCCGTGCAACAACCGCACCGCACCTATTCCGGGGTCGACTTACCTAGAGCATCATGCGTCTTGACCGAGTGGCGCGGGACCGGGCAGGGTTTGCGGCTATAAGCGGCCGTCCATGCCGCCAGTCAGTCAGCGGCCCTTAGTGAATGTCAGATAACCCCTTTATCGTCGGGATCGGCGGCACCACGCGGCGCGATTCAACCACTGAACGCGCGCTTAGACTGGCGCTCGCCGCGTGTGCACGGCGAGGCGCAGAGACGTATGCCATTGTCGGCGATGATATGCCTCCCGACCCCTACGACCCACAGCGCGCCGAGCGCAGCCATCAGGCACAGGCTCTGGTGGAGGCGTGCCGCAAGGCCGACGGGATCGTTATCGCGACCCCGTCCTATCACGGCGGTATTTCGGGCCTGATCAAGAATGCCATCGACTATGTCGAGGATCTCCGCGACGATGCCAGGCCGTATTTCGACCAGCGGGCCGTCGGACTGATCGTTAGCGCGGCCGGCACACAACAGCTTGGCAGTACGATGACCTCGCTCAGGACGATCGTACACGCGCTACGCGGCTGGCCAACGCCCTATTCCGCGCAGATAAACTCGTCCAACAGCCCCTTTCATCAGGACGGCTCCACGAAGGATCAGACTGTTGCCGACGCGCTCGACCTTATTGCTGAGCAAGTCATGATGTTTGCCGAGATGGTACGGCAGCGGTCCTGACAGTCGCCAGATCAGACCGCATTGCCAGCCCCCAGAACCGCACGGATCAGCGCTTTCGCATCTCCGGACGCCCAGTCTGCCGGGCCGAGCAGTGTTCCGATCTCGCAGCCTTCCGCGTCGATCAGAATGGAGGTCGGAAAGCCGAAACGGCGGTTGTCCTGGCGCAGCGTGCGCACGACAGCGTTTTCGGGATCATTGTAATTCGGCAGATTGGCGACGCCGATCTCGTCGAGGAAACCTGGGGCGCGCTCAGGGTCCTGGGTGTCGAGATTGATCGCGACGACCTCGAAATCATCGCCACCAAGTTCCACTTGCAGCTCATCGAGCAGCGGCATCTCATGCCGGCAAGGCGCACACCAGGTCGCCCAGAAATTCACCAGAATCGTCTTACCCTGCCAGTCTGACAGAGATGTCGCCTCACCATCGGGGGTCAGGAAAGCGAGATCTGGCATTCGGCGCGCGCCCTCCGGCACCAAAACAGCCGCGACGTCACCGGTCGCAAGCGGCCGCGCGGCATCGAGTCGTTCATGAGTGCCCTCGCAATGGAACACACCATCCGCCCCGGCCACCTCGGTATCATTGCCACGATCGGTCAGCATCGCGTATGCAAGCAGCGCAATCGCCGCCACCGCGATCACGAGGCCGCCGATCCGGCGCCGGTCCATTCTGAGCAGAACCGTGTTGCGGTCGATCTCCTGCTGAACCTTGCGGACACGGTCGAGATCGTCGCGCGAGGGGCCTTCGGACTGGTCGGTCATGTCAAGCATCTCCAACAGGCGGCACAACAGAGGCACCGTATGACAAATTCCATGTGGGGCGGTCGGTTCGCCCAAGGCCCGAGCCAGATCATGGAGGCGATCAATGTCTCGATAGACGTCGACCGGCGCCTGTTTGCCCAGGACATCCAGGGCTCGATCGCGCATGCCGATATGCTCGCCGCTCAAGGCATCATTACCCGCAGCGACGCCAATGATGTGATTGGTGGTCTAGAGCGGATCAAGTCTGAAATCGAGAGCGGCGGCTTCACCTTCTCGCGAACGCTCGAAGACATTCACATGAATGTCGAGGCAAGGCTGAAGGAACTTGTCGGTGATCCGGCCGGCCGGCTGCACACGGCGCGCTCGCGCAATGATCAGGTCGCGACCGATTTCAGGCTCTGGCTGCGCGATGCGCTTGACGGCATTGATGCGGCCCTTGCCGCCTATCAGCGCGCGCTGTGTGAACGGGCGATCGAAACCCATGACTGGGTGATGCCGGGCTTCACCCATCTTCAGACCGCTCAGCCCGTCACGTTCGGTCATCATCTCCTGGCCTATGTCGAGATGGCCGAGCGCGACCGGGGGCGGATGCGGGACGCCCGCAAGCGGCTCAACGAATGTCCGCTTGGGGCCGCCGCCCTTGCAGGGACATCGTTTCCCATTGACCGCGACAGAACAGCGCAAGCGCTCGGCTTCGACCGGCCGATGGCGAATTCAATCGATGCGGTGTCAGCGCGCGACTTTGCGCTGGAAATCCTCTCTGCCTCGGCCATTCTCGCGATCCATCTGTCCCGATTCGCCGAAGAGATCGTGCTCTGGGCGACGCCGCAATTCGGCTTTGTCACACTGTCGGATGCATTTTCGACAGGCTCGTCGATCATGCCGCAGAAGCGCAATCCCGATGCCGCTGAACTCGTGCGCGCCAAGGCAGGGCGGATCCTAGGTGCGTTTTCCGGCCTTCTGCTTGTCATGAAGGGTTTGCCGCTGGCCTATTCCAAGGACATGCAAGAGGACAAGGAACCGACCTTCATAGCCCTCGATGCGCTGGAACTTGCCCTTGCCGCTATGACGGGCATGGTCGGCGACATGACGCCGAATCGCGAGACGATGCACAATGCTGCCGGAACCGGCTACTCCACCGCGACCGACCTCGCCGACTGGCTGGTTCGAACGCTGAACATGCCGTTTCGAGAGGCTCATCATGTCACAGGCGCCGTCGTGGCCCGTGCGTCCGAACTTGACGTTGAACTGCAAGACCTGCCGCTCGTGGAGATGCAGGCCATCTCGCCGTCGATCACCAACAAGGTCTACTCTGTCCTGTCGGTCGACGCGTCGGCAGCCAGCCGCACCAGTTTCGGTGGCACCGCGCCGGATAATGTGAAGCGCATGGCAGGCGCTTGGCTGGAGCGCCTCGGATGACGCCAGCCGTTGTTTCCGTTGGCCGTGCCGCAGGGCACACATTCTCCAAGCCACCCTGCGATGAAATCACGCTCGTTGCAGACCTCGGCGTGGAGGGCGATGCGCATCAAGGCGTGACCGTCAAACACCGATCGCGGGTGGCACGTGATCCGACCAAACCCAATCTGCGCCAGGTGCATCTCATTCACAGCGAAGTGTTCGACGAACTCGCGGAGGCGGGCTTCACGGTTCGCCACGGCGATATCGGCGAAAACATTACAACGCGCGGCATCGACCTGCTCGGCCTCAGCACGGGCAGCCGGCTCACACTGGGTGAGACGGCAGAGATTGAGATTACCGGCTTGCGCAATCCCTGCTACCAGCTTGACGCGTTTCAAGACGGCCTGACCCAGGCGACACTTGATCGCGGACCCAATGGAGAGTTGATCCGCAAGGCCGGCGTCATGGCGATCGTGCTCTCTGGTGGGATCGTTCGTCCCGGAGAGCTGATCACAGTCACAGCACCGCCAGGACCGCATATTCCGCTTGAGCCAGTCTAGGAGTTAACGTCCTACTCGAGCAGCCGCCCCTTTCCCACTGACCGGCTTTTCTGCTAGGGCGTCGATCAGAAATTGTCATTTAGGTCAAACTCGGAGCCAGATCGTGGCCAGCCGCCTGCACCGTCCCACATTTTTTGTGCTGATCGCAGCGTCGCTGATGCTCGCGGCCTGTGGTCGTAGCGGCCCCTTGGAACTGCCCGAGGGTGTGACCGAAGTCACCCCGCCGCCAGCTTCTGACCGCGTCCCCGATGAGGGCGACCGCCCGTCGGAACCGTTCATCCTCGACGGGCTGTTGTAAGCTCGCGCGACCATGCGTCACTTCGGCTATCAAAACGGCATCCTGCATGTCGAGGATGTCGCGCTGCCGGAGATCGCAGATCAGGTCGGCACGCCGTTCTATTGCTATTCCACGGCAACACTTGAGCGTCACTACAGGGTCTTTGCTGACGCGTTTGATGGCTTCGACAGCCTCGTCTGCTACGCAATGAAGGCCAATTCGAATCAGGCCGTGATTGCGACGCTGGCCCGCCTGGGGGCCGGCATGGATGTTGTCAGCGAGGGAGAGTTGCGCCGCGCACTAGCCGCGGGCGTGCCGCCAAACAAGATCGTCTTCTCCGGCGTCGGCAAGACCAACCAGGAACTGGCATTTGCGCTCGAGACCGGGATTTTGTGCATCAATGTCGAGAGCGCCGGTGAGTTACGCGCGCTAAGCGAGATCGCAAACCGCCTCGGCAAAACCGCGCCAGTGTCTCTGCGCGTCAATCCCGATGTCGATGCCAAGACGCACGCCAAGATCTCAACCGGCAAGAAGGGCGACAAATTCGGCATTCCCTTCGATCAGGCGATCGATCTCTATGGCGAAGCGGCACGTCTTCCAGGGCTCGAGGTGACAGGTGTCGATATGCATATCGGCAGCCAGATCACCGAACTTTCCCCTTTCGACAACGCCTATGAACTCTTGGTCGAACTGGTCGAGACATTGCGCGGCAATGGTCACGACATTCGCCATGTCGATTTCGGCGGAGGGCTTGGCATTCCCTATGATCCAAGCGTTCCTGCCCCGCCTCTGCCGCTCGACTATGCCGATGTTATCAAGAAATGGGCCAATCGGCTTGGCTGTAAGCTGATCTTTGAACCGGGCCGGATGATCGCCGGCAATGCTGGAGCGCTGATTGCGCGCGTGATCCGCATCAAAACGCAAGACGACAAGCGGTTCGTGATTGTCGATGCGGCGATGAACGATCTGATCCGCCCAACGCTCTATGATGCCTATCACGAGGTGCTCGCTGTCGCCGAGCAGAGCGGTCCAACGACCGTCCAACGCGCCGATCTCGTCGGCCCCGTCTGCGAGTCCGGCGATTATCTGGCTCTAGATCGCGATCTGCCCGAGCTCAATGAAGGTGATCTGATTGCAGTGATGACGGCAGGCGCTTATGGGGCGGTACAGGCTGGCACCTACAATACGCGGCCGCTCGTTCCGGAGGTGATCGTTTCCGATACGCACTACCATCTTGCCCGCCGCCGGCCGAGCTATGATGAGATTATCGGGCTCGATAGCGTGCCGGATTGGCTCTGAAGGACTCCGAGCAGCGGTAGCGATCAATACACCAACCCGGCAGCGCTTGGCGATTTCGCCGGAGATGTGCTCAACTCCACGTGAGAACCGTCTTTCGGACAGATTCGTAAGGTCAGATACACTGTGCTGACGCATGCACCAGGTTAGCATGCAGGGTGCCGGACGTTCGGAGCCGCAGATACGCCAGGCTTTCCGAAACACTCGGCCGATATTTCGAGATGCAAGCCACGTAGGAGCCGCCTTTGGCCAGCGACCCGCACCGGATCGATCCGTCCGCATCCCCGCCGAGCAAGATGCGTGAAGGGCGCATCCGATCCGCTGTCAGGCGCGCCTGGCTGGCCTTGTTGTGGGAGAATATATGGCCGTCCGTGGCCTTGGTACTCGGCGTTGTCGCGCTCTATTGCATCCTCTCATGGTTTGGCCTGTTCTCGGTCCTGCCGGCAGTCGCGCGGTACACACTTCTGGTGGTGCTTGCGCTTGGCCTGGTATCGGCTGTCGTTCTCGCAGTGCGCACGCGGCTTCCGAACCGTGACGAGGCGATGCGTCGCGTCGAACAGGAAAGCCACATCGCGCACCGGCCTTTAACGACGCTGTCCGAGGATGCCTTTGACAAGCGCAATTCCCTGTCAACGGCTCTGTGGCGGGCGCACCAGGAGCGCGTGTCGTCTGGGTTGAAACGGCTTGCGGGCGTATGGCCCTCGCCGAAACTGGCACGCCGCGACCCCTACGCATTGCGTGCACTTTTGATCCTCGGCTTTGTGGTGAGTTTTGTTTATGCCGGTCCCGATCGCTGGCAGAGGCTCGGGGACGCCTTCGCGCCAGCACCGCCCGCACTCGCGGCAGACGCGCGGCTCGACGCCTGGATCTCGCCACCGACCTATACGGGCCGCGCCCCGCGTCTCCTGACCCATGAAGGAACGGACGTCACGGCCGCAATCGACGTGCCGCGCGGCAGCGTCCTAATCGTGAGGGGAGATGCCGACAGTGAGCTGTCGCTGAGCCTGACAGATGCAGCTGGAAGCGATAACCCCGTGTCTCCTGATGGCGGTCTTGAGGCTGCAAATGACGGCCGAGCGGTCGCCACCTTCACCGTTCCACTCGAGACCGATACGATCGCGACCGTGCGCCGTGACGATGGAGCAGTGTCCTGGCAGTTCGCTGTGCTTGATGACACTGTGCCGACCATCACCTTCGAGCGCGATCCTGAGATCACCGAAACCGGCCAGTTCCGGCTGTCTTATCAGATTTCGGATGATTACGGCGTCGTTTTGGCGGAAGCGCGCCTCACAACGGCGATTTCCCGCGATAACGATGCCGACCCACTTGTCGAACCGCCAACCATCGCACTCGGCTTGCCCGAATTGCGCGCCCGCGCCGGAAGCGCCCAAACGACCCGCGATCTGTCGCAGCATCCTTGGGCTGGCGCCGATGTCTGGGTTACGCTGGCTGCAACCGACGATCCCGGCCAGACGGGTTTGAGCAATCCGGTCAAAACGACGCTGCCACAGCGTGTGTTTCGCGATCCCCTGGCGCGTGCCCTTATCGAACAGCGGCGCGAACTCGCCATGGACCGCAATGTCGCGCCGTTGGTCGAGCGTGCACTCGACACGCTGACCATCGCGCCGGACCGTTATTTTGATGACGACGAGATGGACATTTTTCTTGGCATCCGCTCGGCCTATCACCGGCTGCGCAGTGCCGAAGATGGCGAGCCGGGCGATCCTGACCGCCTGAGCGTCCTGGATCAGCTCTGGACGATCGCGCTTGCCATCGAGGACGGAGATCTGTCTGACATCATGCGGCAATTGCGTCAGGCCCAACAGGAGCTGCGTCAGGCGATTGAAGACGGTGCGCCGCAGGACGAAATCGACCGGATGATGGCCGAGCTACGTCAGGCGTTGAACGAATTCCTCGCGGAAATGGCCCAGCGGGCGATGGAAAACCAGTCGGGCGAGACAGCCGAAATCCAGCCAGATCAACAGATCGTGACCGACCAGGACCTCAACGACATGCTCGATGCGATCGAGAACCTGCTTCGGTCTGGCGCCAACGACGCTGCCGAAGAGCTTCTCAGCCAGCTTCAGAACATGCTCGAACAGCTTCGTAACGCTGAAACTGCCCAACAGATGGATGGTGCCGGCGAGATGGGTCAAGCGATGAACGAGCTTGGCGACATGATCCGTCGCCAACAGGAGTTGATGGACGAGACGTTCCAACTCGACCAGTCCAATCCTGGCCAGCAGGGGCAACAGAACCAGCCTGGTCAACAAGGCCAGCAGCAGCAAGGTCAGAATGGGCAACAGGGTCAGCCCGGACAACCAGGCCAGGGCATGACGCCCGAACAGCTCGCCGAAGCCCTGGAGCAATTGCAGCAGGGCCAGTCCATGCTGCGCGAACAGCTTGAGGCGCTGATGGATCAGCTTGGTGAAATGGGCGTCGGCGAGACAGAGTCTTTCGGCGAAGCGGGCACCGCCATGGGCGATGCCGAAGGTGACCTTGGCCAGGGTGACACAGGCGAAGCGCTTGCCGATCAGGGCCGCGCGCTTGACCAATTGCGCCAGGGCGCGCAGTCGATGGCTGAACAGTTCGCTCAGCAATTCGGCGGCAATGCACCAAGCCAGGCCCAGACGCAGCTTGACCCACTGGGACGACCGATGCGCACCGAGGGCCCGGATTTCGGCGAATCTGTCGAAGTTCCAGACGAGATTGATGCTCGCCGCGCCCGTGAGATTCTTGAAGAGCTACGTCGCAGACTGTCGGATCCGAACCGGCCGCAACTTGAACTCGACTATCTCGAAAGGCTGTTGCCGAACTAGCCGCTGCGAAAGACGAAATCGTCGGCATTTAACAGTGCCCGCTCTGCGACGCTCAGATCGCGCACCAAGAGTTCCAGTCGGCTCGACAGGAATTTCTGTAGCCGCTTGGCCATGTCGGGATATTCGTCGAGCACGCGCAGGAGCAGGTCGCGTGAAATGTCGATAAGCCTTGCATCCGCAACAACGACGGCCGTGGCCGGCCGCGTGACGGGCGCAAAAAGCGCGAGTTCTCCGATCAGGGATCCAGGCCCGACATCCAACTCAGACTGGTCCGGATCAGAAGGCGTCAGACGTATCTCGCCAGCGGTGACGACGTAGCCGCCACGCGCTCGCGAACCATCGCGAAACAAGGTCGTGCCCGCGAACACTTCGATCGGCTCTGCACTGAACGCAATCAGCCGCAACTGGTCCTCGGAAAAATGCGAGAACAGCGGAATGCTTCGCATCAGATCGACGTCGCGGCTCAGCATGGCCTAGATCATCCTGTGGTTTGAATGTCTCAATCAAAACACAGAAAGAGGATCGATTCCAAACTATTAGAGCAATTTGTCTGCGCCATTTCTGGCGCGGGCTACTCTAGGGCACCAACTTGTAACCGCCTGCCTCAGTTACGAGAAGCTCAGCGCTGGATGGATCGCGCTCGATCTTCTGGCGCAGCCGGTAGATATGGGTTTCCAGCGTATGCGTCGTCACGCCGGCGTTATACCCCCAAACCTCATGCAGCAGGACGTCGCGCGTCACGGCCTTTTCGCCGGCGCGGTAGAGATATTTCAGGATCGAGGTTTCCTTCTCGGTCAGTCTCACCTTGCCGCCGTCTTCCTTGAGGAGAAGCTTCTGGGCCGGCTTGAAGGAATAGGGGCCAATCGAGAAGACGGCGTCCTCACTCTGTTCGTGCTGGCGGAGCTGGGCACGAATTCGAGCCAGCAACACGGCAAAGCGTAGAGGCTTGGTGACATAATCATTGGCGCCGGAATCGAGGCCGAGGATCACATCCGAATCAGTGTCATGCCCCGTCAGCATGATGATCGGCGCCTTGAAGCCATTCTTGCGGATCACCTTGCAGGCTTCGCGGCCATCAAGGTCGGGCAGACCGACATCGAGCAGGATGAGATCGGCATGTTCGATTTTGGCCTGTTCGATGCCCTTTGCGGCGCTGTTGACCGTAAATGCGCTGAATTCGTCGTTCAACGTCAACTGTTCAACGAGGCTCTCGGCGAAATGGCTGTCGTCGTCGATGATCAGAATATGCCGCTCAGTGTTCATGGCAGGCCTGACTCCGTCGCGATCCGTTCCTCAGGGTGCCGACGAGAATCGGCTACGCCCAGCTTTGTTCTATTGCCGTATCTAGTCTATGCCGCGTGCGGCGGCAAATCATCGGGATTAAGCAATGGCGATTATGGTTCACGCGACGCCCGGAACCGGCACGCGTGGCGTGCTGAGCATCGGTAGCTGGACTGTCCGATGTGCGCTTGGCCGCGGCGGGGTTCGGACGGACAAACGCGAAGGCGACGGGGCAACACCGCGCGCCGCGCTCGCGCTGCGCCGGGTGTTTTATCGCGCCGACAAACTCGTCCGTCCAGAAACAGCATTGCCAATCCAGCCAATCCGTCCAGATGACGGCTGGTGCGATGATCCCGCCCATCCCCGCTACAACACGCTGATCCGCCTCCCATTCAGGGCTGGCCACGAACGGATGTGGCGCGAGGATGGGCTCTATGACGTTGTCGTCGAGCTTGGCTGGAACGATGATCCGCCAATCAAGCACCACGGCAGCGCGATTTTTCTGCATGTCGCGCGCGATGACTACATGCCGACCGAGGGCTGTATCGCGCTTAAAAAATCAGATGTGCTGCGGCTTGTGCGGCGCCTCGAACCGTGGATGAGCATAGCGATCGTCTGAGACTCACCGCGTGTTGCGGGCACCAAAGATCGCACTACCGACACGGACATGCGTCGCGCCAAGCTCGACAGCCATCTCGAAGTCAGCGCTCATGCCCATGGAGACCGTGGCAAGGCCAAGCTCATCGGCCAACTGCTTGAGCAACGCGAAATGCGGTGAGGGCTGATCCTCGATCGGCGGGATGCACATCAAGCCTTCGATCTCAAGCCCATGCGCCTCGCGACAGCGGACCACGAAGTCCTCTGCATCCTTAGGAGCGATGCCAGCTTTCTGGGGCTCCTCGCCGGTATTGACCTGCACCAGGAGACGGGGTTTACGCCCCTGTTTTGCCATTTCAGCTGCGAGAGCGCCAGCAATCTTGTCGCGGTCGACGGTCTCAATGACGTCGAACAGCTGAACGGCCTCCTTTGCTTTGTTCGATTGCAAAGGGCCGATAAGATGCAGTTCGAGATCAGGCGTTTCGCCACGCAACTCGGGCCATTTCGATAGCGCTTCCTGAATGCGGTTTTCTCCGAACACGCGCTGACCCGCCGCAATTATGGGGCGAATGGCATCGGCATCGAAGGTCTTGGAGACCGCAACAAGCGTCACAGCACTGTCCAATCGTCCCGCATCTTGGCATGAGCGGATGATCCGTCGACGAACGTCACCAAGCCGCGATGCAGCCTCATTGGTTGTCCACACATCGGTTTCGTCTGAGTGTGTCATGCCGAATGCCTCTTGGTCTTACGTGCCGGACTTGGACTCCGCCGCGCCATCCAGTATGCATCGCACAGGCCTGCAAAAGACGCACGCGCCTGGTGACTGACGGATCGAATCTGCGGGCACCGCCGGAGTATCACGAGACTCGGGGTCCAGGGTCCAGACCCTAAACCCTAGCCAGCCTGGAGCATGCATGGCCGTCGACCGCTATGACGCGCGCGCGTCCGAGCCAAAATGGCAGAAAATCTGGGACGACAGCCAGGTCTTCCGCAGTGAGACCGATCCGTCGCGCCCGAAGTATTATGTTCTTGAAATGTTCCCATACCCGTCCGGTAAGATCCATATCGGGCATGGTCGGAACTATGTCATGGGCGATGTCGTGGCGCGTTATCGCCGCGCGTGCGGATTCAATGTCATGCATCCGATGGGCTGGGATGCATTTGGGCTGCCGGCCGAGAATGCCGCAATCGAACGCGGTGTACATCCCGAGGCCTGGACTCGCGAAAACATTGCGACCATGAAATCGCAACTCAAACTTCTCGGTCTGTCGCTTGACTGGGACCGGGAAGTCGCGACCTGTGATGCCGACTACTACAAACATCAGCAGAAGATGTTCATCGACTTCGAACGGCTCGGCCTTGCCTACCGCAAGGAGAGTGAGGTCAATTGGGACCCGGTTGAAAACTGCGTCTTGGCGAACGAGCAAGTGATCGATGGGCGCGGCTGGCGTTCCGGCGCCTTGGTCGAGAAGCGCCACCTGCCGCAATGGGCCTTCAAGATCACCGCCTATGCAGATGATCTTCTCGAAACTCTATCCGGTCTCGATCGCTGGCCTGACAAGGTACGGCTCATGCAGACCAATTGGATTGGCCGATCCGAAGGGCTTACATTCTCATTTGCGCTCGAAACCGAGGACGGAACACCCTTTGATGAGCGGTTGACGGTCTATACGACCCGCCATGACACGATCTTCGGCGCCAGCTTCTGTGCGGTATCCCCGGACCATCCACTGATCGGACGCCTTGCCAAGGATCGCCCGGACCTCGATGCCTTCCGGCGCGAATTCGATGCGCTCGGCACCAGCGAGGAAGTCATCGAGCGGACCGAAAAGCGCGGCCTCGAAACCGGCCTTTATGCGGTCCACCCATTCCGTCCCGGCGTGCGACTGCCGGTCTATGCGGCGAATTTTGTTCTTATGGGCTATGGTGAAGGCGCGATTTTTGGTTGTCCGGCGCATGATCAGCGCGACCTCGATTTCGCCCGCAAATACGGCCTTGACGTCATCCCTGTGGTCGCGCCGGAAGGTACCGACCCCGCTGTATTCGACGTCGAAGACGACGCTTTCCTCGACAAGGACGCCGGCAGTGTCCGGATGATTAATTCTGACTTCCTGGACGGGATGACGGTGGCTGAAGCCAAGGACGCCATCGCATCGCGCTTCGAGGCGAACGGCGCCGGCAAACGTGCCGTGAACTACCGGCTGCGCGATTGGGGCATCTCGCGTCAGCGTTATTGGGGCTGCCCGATCCCGATGATCCATTGCGACGTTTGCGGGATCGTCCCGGTCCCGGATGCGGATTTGCCGGTGCGGCTTCCCGAAGATGTCGTGTTCGGCGAGGCTGGAAATCCTCTGGAGCATCATCCGACGTGGAAATATGTCGACTGTCCATCCTGCGGCAAACCGGCTGTGCGCGAGACCGACACGATGGACACTTTTGTAGACTCGTCGTGGTATTTCGCCCGCTTCTGCTCGCCAAAGTCGGATGATCTGCCGGTCGAACGTGCCGATGTCGATTATTGGCTACCAGTTGATCAATATATCGGCGGGGTCGAGCACGCGATCCTGCACCTTCTCTATGCACGGTTTTTCACCCGCGCAATGCGCGATGCCGGCTATGTCGGCCTGGCGGAACCCTTTGCGGGCCTGTTCACGCAAGGGATGATCACTCACGAGACCTACCGCACCGAGGAGGGCTGGCAGTTCCCGGAAGATGTGACACGCCATGAAGACGGCCGGGTGACGCTTGCCGATGGGACAGCCGTCAGCGTCGGGTCAGCGGAAAAAATGTCGAAGTCGAAGCGCAATGTCGTGTCGCCGGAATCGCTCGTCGACACCTATGGCGTGGATGCGGCGCGCTGGTTCATGCTGTCGGATACACCGCCCGAGCGTGACAGCGAATGGACACAAGCCGGTATCGAAGGGGCTTGGCGGCTGGTTCAGCGCATCTGGCGAACGGTAAATGAGGCGACTGCAAGAGGTGCGGAGCGCAGTACATCTATCCCGACAGATTTGGACGACACGGCACATGCCATGCGTCGGGCAACGCATGTAGCAATCAGCCAGATTACCGACGACATTGAGCGGCTGCGTTTCAATGTTGCGATCGCACATCTGTATGAGCTGGTGAATACGCTGGCCGCATCGCTGGCCAATGAAAGGGACCCAACGGCGGCACTTGGCTGGGCCTGGCGCGAAGCAGCCGAAACTTTGGTCCTGCTGGCTGCGCCCATGGTTCCGCACCTTGCCGAGGAATGCTGGACCATCTCCGGCGGCGATGGTCTCGTCGTCAATCAGAGCTGGCCGGAAGCCGACCCCGCCCTCCTTGAACAAAACACAATCACCCTGCCTGTTCAGGTCAACGGCAAGAAGCGTGATGAACTCACCATTGCTCGATCGGCCGATACGCGCCAAATTGAGGCGGCTGTTTTGGAGCTTGACGGTGTGCGACGAGCACTTGGTGAGAAAACGCCGCGTAAAGTGATCGTAGTGCCGGAGAGGATCGTGAATGTCGTCGCATGACACGACACGACGCAGATTTCTGATTGGTGGAGCATCAGTTGTGACGCTCGCCGTCGGCGCATGTGGATTCGAGCCAATCTATGGCGACGGCGGCCTGGGCTCGGAAACCACTGCCGTTGACCAACGCTTCGCAACACTCGAGGTCGCACCAGCGAATGGTCGCGTGGGACAGAAGCTTAGAAACGAGCTTTTGTTCCGCATGGGGCGTGGAAGCAACCCGACCAACAGTGTCAATGCCTCACAGACATTGTTCCTTCGCGTTTCCGCACGAACCAGTGATGTGTCGATCAGTTCCGAGTCCGGCCGGCCGGAAGCGAGTGTCGTTACCGTAACTGCGAGCTATCACATTGTTGCGGAAGGTGAACCTGTTCCGGCCTTTCAGGTTGTTGAGCAAAGCGATGTGCCACAAAGCGCGCTGAATGATGAAGATGACGATCCCAACAGCGCCGACACTTTGTTGCAAGCGAGAGTCGAAGCCTCTGGGACAAACACGATCTATCAGGGGCGCCGCTTCCGGCAAGCTTCGTTCGATTGGATCGATCAGCGTTTTGCCAATGATCGCGCCGAAATCGATGCCCAGAACCGAGCGGCCATCGAGCTTGCCCAGGATATCTATCTGGAATTGGCGGCGTTTTACGCCCGACAAGGCTGATCAAATGCCTTGGGGAGCAATGCTCGACAACGGTCGGGAGACCCCATGACCGCGCTGAAAGGCGCCGAGATAGAACGCTTCGTTCGCTCACCCGACACGGATGCGCTCGTTGTTCTTGTTTACGGCCCGGATACAGGCCTCGTTAGCGAACGCGCGCGCGCATTGGTCAAGGCTCTGCTGGCCGGCTCCGACGACCCTTTCGCACTCGCTGAGCTTGATCCCACAGCGATTGCAGAGCCCGGCCGCCTCGTGGATGAAGCAAGCATGCTGCCACCCTTCGGGGGACCGCGTATTGTCCATGTCCGGCGTGGCGATGGCATTCGGCCTGCGGCTGTGTCAGCACTCCTCGATACCGACCTGACAGGTGCGCAGGTCGTGATCGAGGACGGCGATCTGAAGCGTGATTCCGCGCTACGAAAGCTGTGCGAGCGCCACAAGCGGGCGCGTGCTCTGCCATGCTATGCTGATGGCGCGGGCGATATTGACGGCCTGATCGACCAGGCCTTCAAAGCCTTTGATCTCAGGATCGAGCCCGATGCGCGCCGAGCCATGAAGGACCTTCTTGGCGGAGACCGTCTTGCCAGCCGCATGGAACTCGAAAAACTTTGCCTCTACGCGCTGAATGACGGCGTGGTTACGCTGGACCATATCGACGCGGTGTCGGGCGATGCTGGACTGCTCGATACAAGCGATTTCGTCGATGCTGTTGGCCTTGGTGAAGTCGCAGACGCCGATCGCCACCTCGGGAGACTGCTGCAAAGCGGCATGCATCCCGTTCAGTTGATCGGCGCACTACAACGTCATCTGGCGCTTTTGCGGGTGATCCGGAGCGCCGTTGATGATGGTCAAACCATTGAATCCGCTTTGAAATCTATCCGCCCACCCATCTTCTTTCGGCGCGAGGGTCACGTTCGTCAACAGGCACTTAGATGGACGCTGTCAGCACTCCGGCGTGCACGTGACACACTTTCCGCAGCGGATCTGGATGGCCGTAAGCAGTCAGAACTCGCAGACATTATCCTTGGTCGTGCGGTCCTATCTCTGTCCACGGAAGGCCGTAGGCTCGGGCGCGGCATGCGCGGATAACGGCAAGCATCTTTGAGCTGCTCAGACGCCTTAGCTAGCGCGCTTCTCCCGAAACCTGAGTCACCAAAAGCGCTCTAAGCACTTGTTTTGTCACAATTCCGGACGCGGTTCGGCTTGCCCGAACGGGTCCCACTTTCGCTGGAATTGCTCTAGTTAAAAGCAGGATTGCCGCGTTCAGACCAATGCAGCTACCGATCAACCACGCAAGCGATTACAGATGTCGTCAAGCTGTTCGAGTGTGGCGTAGCGAATGCTGAGTTCGCCACCCTTTTCGCCGCGATCACGGATATCGATTTTGAGACCTAGCATATCGCTGAGTTGCTTCTCCAAAGCACGCGTATCGGCGTCTTTCACAGTCACGCTGTTTTCAGTCGATGCCCTTTTTGGGCGCGCTTCCTGAGCGAGGGCCTCGACCTGACGCACGGACAGCCCCTTCGCGACGATCATATCGGCAAGTTTGCCGGCATCGTCTTGGCCGATCAGTGCACGGGCATGACCTGCCGACAAATCGCCGGACGCAAGATGCGTCTTGACACTGTCGGGTAGTTTCAGAAGCCTGAGCGTATTGGCCACATGGCTACGACTCTTACTGATAACGTCGCCAAGCTCTCCCTGGGAGTAGCCGAACTCGGTCATCAACTGCTCGTATCCAAGCGCTTCTTCAATCGAATTGAGATCGGTGCGCTGGACATTTTCGATGATCGCAAGTTCAAGCGCTTGAGCATCCGTCGCTTCGATGATGACAATCGGAACGTCATGGAGTTGTGCCCGTTGTGCCGCGCGCCAGCGCCGTTCACCCGCAATGATCTCATATCGGCCTGCTGTACCCGGCTTCGGCCGAACAGCAATCGGCTGCACCAGGCCATGGTCGCGCAATGACTTGGCAAGTTCATCAAGATCAGCTTCGGCAAAAGTCTTGCGTGGATTGCGCGGATTAGGCTCGAGATCAGCGACAAGCGCCTTTTGTGCGACAGCGCCTCCCCGATCAGTTGCACCGGACATCGGTGGTGCCGCCGTCGGCGCTGCATCTCCAATCAGCGCGGCAAGACCACGGCCCAATCGTTTCGTTGCTTCACGTTCCGCCATGATAGAAGCTTGGATTCACTTGGTTGATCGACTGATTGGGTTCACAAATGCCTATACGATCGCAATTCCGGCTGGAAAACCGATCCTATTTTCCTGAGCTCGCTCTAAGCCGCCTTGGCAGCACGTTCGCGCGCAATGACTTCGGATGCCAACCGGATATAAGCCTGACTGCCGGGGCAGGTGACATCATAGAGCAGAACAGGCTTGCCGAAGGACGGTGCTTCCGAGACCCTAACATTCCGTGGGATAACGGTGTCATAGACCCGGGGCCCCATATTGGCGCGCACATCGGCGACGACCTGATTGGCCAGTGAGTTGCGCTTGTCGAACATGGTCATGACAATACCGTGGATCGACAGGCGGGGATTGAGCGTCTGCTGAACATGTTCAACCGTCTGCAGAAGCTGGCTAAGGCCTTCAAGCGCGAAAAACTCGCATTGCAATGGAACAATGATCGAATCCGACGCTGCAAGTGCATTGATCGATAGAAGGTTCAAAGACGGCGGACAATCCACAAGGACATAGGAATAGGATGCCTGCGCGTGACGGTTCAGCCTGCCGAGAGCGTCCCGAAGGCGAAAGGGCCGGTCAGAAGCTTCGGAGATCTGTTGCTCGAAGCCGAGGAGATCAAGCGTCGAAGGAACGATATCGAGCCGCGGAACATCGGTCTTCACCGTTGCGGCGGCGAGCTCGTGATCGCCCATCAAGACATCGAAGGACGATCCAGCAACCTCACCACGATCGACACCAAGCCCGGTCGAAGCGTTACCCTGAGGGTCGAGATCGACAAGAAGGACCCGCTCTCCAATTGCAGCAAGCGCGGTGCCAAGATTGATGGCGGTGGTGGTCTTACCAACCCCGCCTTTCTGATTGGCAACTGCAAGAACCCGCATCGACATGGTGCTGGACACGCCTGTTCTCCAACTCAAAATACGACGTCCGGCACCAGAAGAACCGGCTCACACACACGCGATCTCAAGATACTGTTCCCGCGACCGGATACCGCTTAGCTTGTTTGATGCAGACCAGCACTCCCTCGTCAGCTGACCTGCTCGGCTCCAATCTCATATCGATCATCCAGGATTGGCGGGCCTCGGTCAATTCCGCATGTGCGGTTTTCCCCTTGTGGAACACAGCTTCGGCACCTTTGATGAAGGCAGGTTCAGCAAGCGCCAGGAGTTCGGGAAGCGGCGCGAGCGCTCGTGCCGTAATAACACTGACATCACCAGCAAGCATAGGCAGACACTCTTCGATGCGGGATGTCTCGACACGCGCGTTAAGATCAAGCAGCCGGATCGCTTCGCGCAGAAAGGCGCTCTTTTTGGCAGATTTCTCGATAAGGATGGTTCCGAACCGACGATCCGCAAGGCAGCTTACCACGATGCCAGGGAACCCGGCGCCTGAGCCGAGGTCGCAGATCATTTCCGCCTTTGGCAGATGGGCCACGATTTGCGCGCTGTCGAGGACATGGCGCGTCCAAAGCTCCGAGATCGTGTCGGGAGAGATCAGATTGATCCGTGCCTGCCAATGAAGCAACAGGTCAACAAACAGATCGAGCTGAGCAAGTGTTTCACGTGAAACAGAGAACTCCGACGCCAGAACGGAACGAGCATAGTCCGCATCGCTCTGCCTGATAGTCATGCCGCAGGTGCTGGCGCGACCGTCATATCCGAAGATGATCCAGTCTTTCGGGCGTGCGCAGCTAGCAGAACCAGTGCCGCAGGTGTCATCCCGTCAAGCCGCGCGGCTTGTGCGATTGTGTCAGGTGTCGCAGCTTCGAGCTTTTCCCTCAGTTCACTCGATAGGCCCGGGATTGCGCCATAGTCCGTATCAATCGGCAGGACCACATCATTGTCGCGTCGGAATGTGGCAATATCCGCTTCCTGCCTACGGACATAGACAGCGTACCGTGCTTCGGTTTCAACCGCCTCGCGCACCCTGAAGGGCCATGATTCCAAATCCGGCCAGATGCTTGCTAGCCGAGTGAGATCGACGTTCGGAAACGCCAAAAGATCATAGGCCGAGCGCCGAACGCCATCGGCATTGACCTCAAGACCATGGGATGACGCTTCCTGCGGCGACAGACTGACATCTTGCACCCGCTGTCGTAGCGCAGCGACGTCCTCGGCCTTATGGCGATAAACTGCTGCGCGTGCCGCCCCGACCAGACCGAGATTGATACCACGCGATGTCAGGCGCTGGTCCGCATTGTCGGCTCGTAGGGTCAGTCGGTATTCTGCGCGCGACGTGAACATGCGGTAGGGCTCGGACACGCCACGCGATGTCAGGTCGTCGATTAGCACACCGAGATATCCCTCGGCGCGATCAAAAGTCACCCCGTCGTCACCCGACGCCCGCCGTGCAGCGTTTAGTCCCGCGACGAGGCCTTGCGCAGCAGCCTCTTCATAGCCTGTCGTACCGTTGATCTGGCCAGCAAGAAAAAGGCCCGGGATGCGCCGGGTTTCTAGCGTCGGATCAAGTTCCCGCGGATCGATATAATCATACTCAATGGCATAACCAAGCTGCAGAATCGTCGCGCGCTCAAGTCCCGGAATTGACGCTACAACGGCAGCCTGAACATCTTCCGGCAGCGACGTCGAAATACCGTTCGGATAGACCGTGTCATCATCATAGCCTTCCGGTTCAAGGAAGATCTGATGGCTGTCGCGATCTGCAAACCGTACGACCTTGTCCTCAATCGACGGACAATAGCGGGGGCCCGTGCCTTCGATCTGGCCTGAAAACAAAGGCGCGCGATCAAGGTTTCCCGAAATGATGTCATGGGTCGTCCGTGTCGTCCGCGTAATTCCGCACGACAGTTGCGCCCGGCTGATGCTCTCAGTCAAAAACGAGAATGGAGTCGGCTCTTCATCACCGGGTTGATTGTCAACGCTGTCCCAGTCAATGGTCCGGCCATCCAGACGCGGCGGCGTACCGGTCTTCAAGCGATCCATGCGAAAGCCAGCCGCCTCCAATCTGAGACCCAGGGGCGCAGATGGTGCTTCCCCCATCCGGCCAGCTGGAATGCGGCGCGTGCCGATATGGATCATGCCGCGCAGAAAGGTGCCGGTCGTTAGCACAACAGATGGTGCCGATAGCAGACGGCCATCAGCCAAAACGACGCCAGCGATCGCACCCTCATGGAGAGAGAGATCCGTGACCTCACCGCCAACGATATCGAGTGTCGGCAAAGCGGCGAGCTCCGCGTGCATGGCCTGGCGATAGAGCTTGCGGTCCGATTGCGCGCGTGGGCCCCTCACCGCTGGTCCCTTACGCCGGTTCAGCAAGCGGAATTGTAGACCGCTTTGATCCGCGACACGCCCCATCACACCATCAAGCGCATCGATTTCACGCACCAGATGGCCTTTGCCTAGGCCGCCGATTGCAGGATTGCACGACATGACACCGATGGCATCCGGCTTCAACGTCACCAGTGCCGTCCTGGCACCAAGGCGTGCAGACGCTGCGGCCGCCTCACAGCCGGCATGGCCACCGCCAATAACAATGACATCGAAACGTGGAGCGGCTGACGGCGTCATGAGTCCCTGAGGCGTCGTGAATGATCTGACCGGTCAGGTAGAATGTTTATGGCGCTTGGGCAAGATCACGCGCAAGGGGCTATAGACTGTTTCACGTGAAACAGCCCCAGCGTCATTGCTACTTCCCAATACAGAATGACGCGAACACGACATCGAGCAAGTCCTCAACATCCACACGGCCCGTGAGATGTTCCATCGAGCGCACGGCTGTCATCACATCGTCGGCGACAAGCTCAGGCGATTGTACGACATCGCCAGCCTGTGCCTGCTGCAAAGCCCGTATCGCCCGAAACACCGCCACGCGATGCCGCTCCCGCGTAACAACCGTGCTCTCTCCCTCGGGTCGAGCAACCATCAGGCGCTCTCGGACAGCCTCGACCAAAGCGTCGAGGCCCGCGCCTGTCACCGCTGACGTTGCGATCCATAACCGCATATCCAGATCGGAGCGTTCATAAAGATCGGACTTGGTCGCTACACGAAGAATGGTCTCCTCTGGTATGCGACCGCCATCAAAATCCGGCTCCCCGCCACCCTCCGACAGCCACAGAACAAGATCGGCATCCTCAATACGCGTCAGAGCGCGCCGCACACCTTCCTGCTCGATGGCGTCACTGGTCGCGCGCAACCCCGCCGTATCGACAAGCACCGCCGGAATTCCATCCAGATCAAGGTGAACCTCGAGCATGTCGCGAGTCGTCCCGGCAATCTCGGAGACAATCGCGGCATCCCGTCCCGCAAGCGCATTCAACAAGCTGGACTTACCGGCGTTGGGCGCACCTGCGATCACAACGGTCACACCATCGCGGACACGCTCACCCCAAGCCGAGGTCGCAAGATGTCCTTCCATGTCCGAGATCAGCTCAGACAGCAGTGGGCGAATCCGGATCGGCAGATCGGCCGGGATATCCTCCTCATCAACAAAGTCGATTTCCGCGGTAATCAGCGCTGCGAGTTCGATCAGGCGCTGCCGCCACCCGTCATAAAGATCCCGCAGGTGTCCACCTGCCTGCCTCAAAGCCTGGTCACGCTGCAGCGCTGTCTCAGCCATCAACAGATCGCCCAGCCCCTCAACCGATGTCAGATCCAGCTTGCCGTTGAGAAATGCGCGGCGGGTAAACTCCCCTGCCGCGGCTGGACGCAGGCCAGCACTGTTGCCCAAAGCCTCAAGCACACCGGACACAACAGCTGATCCGCCATGAACATGGAATTCAACGATGTTTTCGCCGGTGAAACTATCGGGCTCGGGGAAAGTAAGGACCAACGCCTGATCCAAAAGCCGCCCTGATTCGTCGCGCAAACACCGCAGCGTCGCAACGCGGGGTGCGGGAAGCTCACCGCCAGCCATGATCCTACAAGCGTTGAAAGCTTGCGGTCCCGATACGCGCACAACAGCCACAGCGGCGATACCACGACCGGTCGATAGAGCAAAGATCGTATCTTGAGATTGGGTCATCGCGGGTCAATTGTCCTGCGCAACGCGAACAGCCTGACCCGATTATGCTGGCCGATCAGGTGTTCATGGAATCGAAGAACTCGGAGTTCGTCTTCGTCTGGCGCAGCTTGTCGAGCAGGAACTCAATCGCATCTACCGTCCCCATCGGATTGAGGATACGACGCAGCACATACATCTTCTTGAGATCTTCCGGCCGTACCAGAAGCTCTTCCTTGCGCGTGCCGGATCGGGTGATGTCGATCGACGGGAAGACACGCTTATCCGAAACTTTGCGGTCGAGAATGATCTCGGAGTTACCAGTTCCCTTGAACTCCTCGAAGATAACCTCATCCATACGGCTGCCGGTATCAATCAGCGCGGTTGCGATAATGGTCAACGACCCGCCTTCCTCGATGTTGCGGGCTGCCCCAAAGAAGCGTTTCGGACGCTGTAGGGCATTGGCGTCAACACCCCCGGTCAGCACTTTCCCGGAAGATGGGACGACGGTGTTATAGGCCCGGCCAAGTCGGGTGATCGAGTCCAGAAGAATCACCACGTCACGGCCATGCTCAACAAGACGCTTGGCCTTCTCGATGACCATCTCGGCAACCTGGACGTGGCGCGTAGCCGGTTCGTCGAAGGTCGAAGAGACAACTTCGCCGTTCACCGAACGCTGCATGTCGGTCACTTCCTCTGGCCGCTCATCGATCAGCAACACGATCAGATAGCATTCGGGATGATTGGCTGTGATGGAATGTGCGATGTTCTGCAACAGAACTGTCTTGCCTGTGCGTGGCGGCGCGACGATCAAGCCGCGCTGCCCCTTGCCGAGGGGTGAAACAAGATCGATGACGCGGGCCGAAAAATCCTTGATCGTCGGATTCTCGATCTCCATCTCAATTCGTTGGGTCGGATAGAGCGGCGTCAGATTGTCGAAATGAACCTTATGCTTCTGAGCTTCCGGTTCTTCGAAATTGATCGCGTTGACCTTCAACAATGCGAAATAGCGTTCACCATCCTTTGGGCTACGTATCTCGCCTTCGACTGTGTCCCCGGTCCGAAGGGCAAAACGTCGTATCTGGCTCGGGCTAACGTAGATATCGTCAGGTCCAGGCAGATAGTTGGCATCGGGTGATCGCAGAAAGCCGAAACCATCATGCAAGACTTCAACAACACCTTCGCCAATAATATCTGTGCCTTGTGTCGCAAGTTCTTTCAGTATTGCAAAAAGCAATTCTTGCTTTCGCAACGCACTAGCGTTCTCAATTTCGAGTTCTTCCGCAAAAACTAACAGTTCTTGCGGTGTCTTGGACTTAAGGTCCTTAAGTTTCATTTCCCGCATGTCCGGGAGACTCCTGGGAATAAGCGTCGTCTGGATTTGGTCGCACGCTCGATTCGGGCGCGGCCAAGGAACGATGACGTAGGAGAAGCGCTGTGGGCCCGTATGCTCGGGCGGATACGCAACAGCGCGATTGGAAGTGACTCCGCATATAGCGTGGAGATAGCGGCCCGACAAGCCCGCTGGTCACACGAAGGCGTCAGAACGGTTTAACGATCACCAGAATCACGACTGCAATCATCAGGACAGTTGGAACTTCATTGACGATACGCCAATGCCTCTGCGGTTTGTCAGCACGATCCTCCGCAAAAGACTGCACAGCGCGAGCGAGATAGTGATGCACACCCGTCAACGCCACAACCAATGCCAGCTTTGCGTGAAGCCAGCCGCCCGCAAGGTTGAACACAACCACTGCAATCCAAAGACCAAGAACCCAGGAGATCGCCATTGCCGGGTTCATAATCGCCCGCAACAATCGGCGTTCCATGGTCTTGAAGGTTTCGCTCATCTCAGAGCCGGGGCTGGCGACAGCATGATAGACAAACAATCGCGGCAGATAGAGCAATCCCGCCATCCAGGCGATAACAGCGACAACATGAACGGACTTGACCCAAGGATAGGCCGCAACTGGCAGATACAAGATCAACAGGACAGTCGAAATCACCGTCATGCTGAGATAGACGCCGCCACGAATGTAAGCCGCGCGCTTTGCTTCCCGCCCGCTTAAAGCC
>JBCBSK010000033.1:0-27300 GCA_039819185.1 Pseudomonadota bacterium
CCAAGGGAAGCGATGGCGACGAGGCGTTCGTCGACGCCTTCAACGCTTCCCTTGGCAAGCGTTAGGATCGCCAGACGCTCATCAGCATAAACAAGCGGCACATCTAAGAAGGGTCGTGCCCGAAGCTCGCGAATGTTGCGCTCGGCATCCTGATCGACGCCGGACAGAGCCATCAGAAACACACCTTCATCGACCTGAATAACGTCCGTTACAAGCGGTGTTCCAGGCGACTGCGCGGTTTGTTTCAAGAGGAGCCGCGGCACATCCTGAATACCGCCACTCCCGAATGTCGGCGTTAAAGAGAACTGGAAGGTCACCGTGTGGGTCGCTGGAAACGTCGGATCGGTATTGTTGCGAAACGTCATCGACATGGACAATCCGCGTGAGGGGACATCCACCAGGCCGATCAGAACGGTTTCACCGTTTTCCGTCTCGGTATACCAGCGCACACTGCCCGGCGTGCGAACCGGATCGTTGGGATCTTCGTCGTTTTGTTCGATGAGCTGGGCTTCAGCGATCCGGCCAATGACATCACCGGCTTCGGCCGACGGTGTTTCGGGCGTCTCCGCCTGATCCACCGAAGCCTCGCTGTCGCCAGTCTCGCCCGCGGCCTCCGACTCGCCGACCCGATCCTCGACCTTTTCGCCTTCATCTTCGCCACCGGTCTCAACCACCTCAGCCAAATTGTTGGCCCAGTCGAGCAGCGGCGCGCGAAAGACATAACCCGTCGCGCCAACGGCGCCGAGTAGAAGCACAAGGATAAGCGGCGCAAGCCAGCGTCCCTTCGGCCGATGCGCCGCGCCAAGGTCCTCGATGAACGGATCGTCGACGAAACCGTCGGCAGGCAATTCACTGGCAAGCGATGGACCAGCCGATGGGGCGTAGTCGGATCCTGGCAGCGGCTGTGGGGATTGCGCTGCCACCGGCTGCGGTGTCGCCGACGCAGCGGCTTGATCTTGTCTTATGCTCGGACCCGGCTCCAGTTCCGGCGTGCGCGGCGACAAGTCAGTGTCCGGCGCTGGCCGGTCAACACGTGGCATAGCAGGCTCGGGGCGATCACGGCCACCGAGCCGTGCGCCGTCGTCTGCCGGGCGCTCAAGCAGCGGGCCCATGCCAGCCGCAGGTTTCGGGCCAGGGGGCGATGGGTCAGTTAAGCGCACCTGCGGACCGCCAGTAGCAGGCCCTGGCGATGCCGGAGGGTCTACGGATGGTGCTACAGGGTGAGCAGGGGACGATGCTTCGGGTGAATTGGCAAAGCCGGGCGTCGGCGCAAAAGGGCGAGGCGTAGGCGCGACAGGCTCGGGCGCCGGCGGCAATGGCGTCGAAACTGTCGGTGGCAACGCTGCCGGGGAAGGTGTGGATGGCGCACTGGGCATAGCCTGCGGCGTCGGTTGCGGCGCGTTCACGGCGGGTGCCGCCGCAATGTCTGCTTCGATCCGCGCGATCGCACTGGCGAGCTGTTTGCCCTGCTCATCGATCTGCTCCGGTGTCGCCGGCGGATCGAGCCCCTGCAATTGGGCAATCAGCGTCGCCTTGGCGCGCTCATAGAGGACCCTGCGGGTCTCTTCTGTGTTCGGTCTCAGGCTGTCGATGGCGCGCCGGAGAACGGAGAAATAGTCAGCCATCGGCTCGTATCAGCTGCATTTGGTGAACGCACGACTCGGTATCATGCCGAGAACTTAGGTCATAAACGTATGAATATCACCTAATCCTGAAACGGATCGTGCACAAGGATGGTGTCGTTGCGCTCAGGGGATGTCGACAACATGGCGACCGGGGCATCGATCAATTCCTCGATGCGCTTGATGTATTTGATGGCCTGTGCGGGAAGATCGGCCCAGCTGCGCGCGCCTCGGGTCGTTTCATGCCAGCCTTCAAAGGTCTCATAGACCGGCTCTATTCGCGCCTGCGCCCCTTGCGAGGCGGGCATATGGCCGATCTGCTCACCATCAAGCTTGTAGCCTGTGCAGACCTTGAGTTCATCGAAGCCGTCAAGCACGTCGAGCTTGGTCAGAGCAATCCCACTGATCCCATTGTTGGCGACCGCCTGGCGCACCAGAACGGCATCGAACCAGCCGCAGCGGCGCTGGCGGCCCGTGACGACGCCAAATTCGTGCCCTCGTTCACCAAGCCGCTGTCCGACCTCGTTGAGTTGTTCGGTCGGGAACGGCCCCTCGCCAACACGCGTTGTGTAGGCCTTGGTGATGCCGAGAACATACTGAACAGTCCCAGGCCCCATTCCGGAGCCGGTCGCGGCCTGCGCCGCGACGGTGTTCGATGACGTCACGAAGGGATAGGTGCCGTGATCGATGTCGAGCATCGTGCCCTGCGCGCCTTCAAACAGGATGCGGGCGCCCGCACGTCGGCGCTCGTCAAGAAGCTTCCAAACCGAATCGACGAAAGGCAGCACCTGGTCGCGCACCGTCTCGAGCTCATCGTAAAGCGCTTCGATCGAGATCTCGTCGACGTCCAGTCCACGTCTGAGTGCGTTGTGATGATGCAAGAGCCGTTCGATCTTGCCACGCAGCGTGACGAGATTGTTGAGGTCCATCATCCTCAGCGCCCGGCGGCCGACCTTGTCCTCATAGGCCGGGCCGATGCCGCGCCGCGTCGTGCCGATCCTGGTCCCGGTACTTGATTCCTCGCGGATCGCGTCGAGATCGCGGTGGATCGACAGGATCAGGCATGCATTGTCGGCAATCCGCAGCGTATCGGGGCTGATCATAACGCCTTGCTCGCGCAGTCTGGCGATCTCATCACACAGCGCATGCGGATCGACGACGACGCCATTGCCGATGACACTCAGCTTGCCGCGCACGACGCCCGAGGGAAGCAGGCTCAGCTTGTAGACCGCCTCGTCGACGACGAGTGTGTGCCCCGCATTGTGCCCACCCTGGAACCGCACCACGAGATCGGCACGCTCCGACAGCCAGTCGACGATCTTTCCCTTACCCTCATCGCCCCATTGCGAGCCGACGACCACGACATTGGCCATGTCCATCCCCCAAAACGTAAAGGCGCCCCGGCAGGACGCGACGACGCCGCATACCGGGGCTGCTGCCTTATAGAGCGGTTTGCGGTTGACCGCACCCCCGTGATCGCTGTTTGTGACGAGCCCGTTGCACGGAACGAGGAATGGTCTGACCATGCGGCCGTTCGACAATGCTTACCTGCTGCTGACGCTGACCACTCTGTTCTGGGCCGGCAATGCAATCGCGGGAAAGCTTGCCGCCGGCGTTATCCCGCCGATGACACTGACCACGACGCGCTGGATCATCGCCGCGATCATTCTCTACGTCTTCGCGCGTCCATTGATTGTGGAACACTGGGCGACCGTCCGTGCGCGCTGGCATCATCTGTTTCTGTTCGGGGCTGTCGGGTTCGCGCTGTTCAACTTTTGCCTTTATGGCGCCCTCAACTTCACGACGGCGCTCAATGTCACCATCGAGCAATCGGCGATGCCGGCGGTTATCATGCTGGCGATGTATCTCGTCTATCGCGAACCAGTTACACGGCTTCAACTCGTTGGCCTATGCCTGTCAATCTTGGGTGTCATCGTAACGGCGACACAGGGTGATCCGACACGGATCTTCCGGTTGGAGGTCAATATCGGCGATGCGATGATGATGGGCGGTGTGGTCGCCTATGCGGCCTATTCCGTGGCCTTGAGGGCACGACCAAACCTGCCCTGGCAGGTCTTCATGTTTTCGGTCGCGTTTGCCGCCTTCGCCGCCAGCCTTCCTTTCGCGGTGATCGAGATGTCGCTGGGCTACTTCCCCGCCGCCGATTGGCGCACGCTGGCCCTTCTGTTCTACATCGTGGTGTTTCCGTCGCTCTTGTCGCAGATCTTCTTTCTGCGCGGTGTTGAATTGCTCGGCGCCAACCGGGCGGGATTGTTCACCAATCTCGTGCCAGTCTTTGGCGCGATTCTTGCCGTCACCATTCTCGGCGAGCGCTTCGAGATATATCACGCGGCCGGCATCGTCATGGTCATCGGCGGGATCCTGCTTGCCGAACTGTCGGTGCGGTTACGCGAGCCCGCGTGATCGACGGTCGGGCGCAACCTCAATCCCGGTCCTTGTCCGCCTGCTCCGGGCCGCCGCGCTCCTCCCGGCCACTGGCGACGAGACGGTTGAACAACGGAGACGTGCGTAGCAGCCAGACCGCGCGCTTGCGCTCGTCGCGCGGAACCGGTGCGCGTGAAAGCATGCGGATGACGACGAAGGCCACGAGCGAGAGGTGCAGAAGGCTCGTGTAGAGAAAGAAAGCGCTCGGCCCGAACCAAGCCATGATCTGCGATGCGATGACCGGCCCCAGAACGGCGCCCGCCGTGAAGAACAGAAACAAGCCCGCCGCAAGATCGACCGATTGGCCGGGCTTGGCGAAGTCGTTGGCATGCGCCGACGCCAGTGAATAGAGCGGCAGCGCGAACCCGCCGAACAGGAACGCACCGGCGAGCACCATCACCCGGTCTTCGGCCTGGGCCAACAGAAACCCCGCCAGCGCCGCCGCGATCGTGACAGCGATGATCACACGACGCCGATCGAACCGATCGGACAGTTGACCGAGCGGATATTGCAGCACCGCCCCACCAATGATGAACAAGCTGATGAACAACGCCAGGTCTTCGATGCCGAGCCCGATCTCCTGGGCATAAACGGGACCCACGGTGCGAAACGCGCCATTGGTCAGGCCGAGCGTCACGCAGGTTGCCGCGGCCGCAGGCGACACCGCCCAGACAAGACCGAAATCGGCGCGGTCGCTTCCTGGAGGCTTGGGACTCGATTGCGAGGACAGCGACACCGGGATCAGGGCGACGCAGAAGAAGATCCCCGCGACAACGAAGATCTGAAAGCCGGCGATCCCGATGACCGGTAGCAGGAACTGGCCAAGCGTGTTGGCGGACAGGTCGACAACCCGGTAGACAGACAAAACACGACCGCGATCGGTGTTGTCGGCGGCTTCGTTGAGCCAGCTTTCAATGACAACAAGACACCCACAGAAGGCAAACCCGCCCGCGACCCGCGCCAGCGCCCAGGCAAGCGGATCGATCCACAACACCATGACAAGGATCGTCGTGGCAGAGGTCGCGGCAAGAGCTGCAAAAACACGGATGTGGCCGGCCCGCCGGATCAGCATCGGCGTCAACAGCACCCCGCCGAGAAAGCCGAGATAATAGACCGTTCCAAGCAGGCCGATATATCCGTCGCCAAAGCCCTCGGCCCGGGCGCGCACCGAGATCAGCGTGACGAGAAGCCCATTTCCGGCGAGCAAAATCGCCGCAGACACAATGAGCGGCACCAGGCGACTGCGCGCCGGCGCAAACCCTGCGCCGGATCGTCCCTCAGCCTCTGTCCCGCTCATTTCCACGTGCCGTGATTGTCTTGGCGATCGTTGAAGACTGACGCACCACTGTCACAGATACCAGATCACGCTGCGTCCGGCTGACCTGCACCGGGCGGGACGCGCGCACAGAACGCTTCCAGTGACAACCACGTCATTGCAAGCGCTCTAAGTATTTGTTTTGCCGCAGTTCCGAACGGAGTTTGACTTGTTCGAACGGGTCCCGCTTTCGTTGGAATTGCTCCCTATGCCCGGATCAGACCGTCACCACTCGCGATAGGTGACGTCTTGGCCCTCCGGCCAGCGCAGTTCATATCCGAATCGCACGTCCATAATATCGCCTGGCTGAAGCTGATCTTCCCAGGCGAGAAGACCCGCGACATCATCGACATCGGTTGTCGTTGGCTGGGTGTTTGTTTCGAGCAGTTCAATCTCGATGCGCTCGTCTCGCGCCTGCGGCAGGCGGTCAAGAACAACAACGTCGATCGCTGTTTCGTGACGGTTGGTAACGCGCAGGGTCCAGTCCTTGAGATCAGTCGAGGAGGTCGAGAACAGACCGCGCTCGCCACGACGGTCCTGAACCGGAATACGCTCAACGGTAACGAGATCGTCGGCGCCAAAGCCGAGGATCGATATCTCGCCCGGCGCGATCAGGTCCAAATAGGTCTCACCGACGAAGACGCCATTGCGAAACAGGCTCGCTTGGCCTGGCAGCACCGCACCGCCATCCTCCAGCGTAACCTCGGCAGACAGGTAGGCCGCAAGATCGATCGCGGGCGCGGTCCGGACAGTCAGCTCCGCATCAATGGTTTGCCGATTTATCATAATGCGACGTGGATCTCCGGTCTCAGCCACCGTTACCTGACCAGGAAGGACATAGACCGCGTCAAAGCCGGTATCGATGACGTCGACCCCGCTCTCGATTGCCGCAATCGCCGTCTCCGCCATCGGCGCGGACCTCACCTCGGCATCCAACATCTGTTGCTGTGAGCGCTCCGGGCGTGGCCGCTCGATATCGACATAGACAGGTCCAGGCTCCGGCGCCTCAGTCGCGCCGCCGGGTTGCGACGTGGCAAGCGTCATGGCGACATCCGTCCAGGCTTCACCGGTCGCCTGAACAATCTCGGCACGGCGCACGAGATCGACCCGTGCCACATCCCCCTCTGTGTCCAATCGGAGGTCGTAGAACGGGGTCCATGAAGCTGCAGCTACCCGGTAGCGGATCTCCACCGTACCCTCGAAGGCGTCTACCGTTGCAACGTCTATACCAAGCCGGGTGCGGTAGAGCGTCTCCGACGGCTCACCCTTTAATTGCCGCTCAAGGTTGTCGATCTCACGGCGCAACCCACGCTGCTCGATTTCCGAGGCCCGCACGGTCTGCAGCAAGGGTGCGATCTCACGCCCCAAGAAGGCAAAGACATCGTCCGGATCCAGCCGAGCTTCAGTGTCATTGCCGGAGGCATCACCACGCAACCAGGGCGGCACACCGGCCAGGTTTTGGAGATAGGCGATCTGCAACTCAGCGGCTGCGATTGTGTCATCGGCGATCGCGATCTGGTCGCGCAGACCCTCGATCTCGGCTTCGATCCGCGCCCGCGCGCTGTCGTCAAGCCCCTCTCCAGCGACCGCGATCATCGTCAGGTCAATGCCGCCGATTTCGAGTCCCGACGTACCGGCTGCTTCGATGCGCACGCTGTCGGAGATGAGCTCCGCGGTCAGATCATCGAGCACCAGAACATTGGCACCCTGGCCGAGGCTGATGTCCGCGACGCGCACGATATCCGCGCCATCGCGATAGACCGTCACGGCGGTGATCACGCTGTCGACGTCGACGACTTGAGCGCTGTCCTGAGCAACAGCCGGTGTCAGCGCCGATGTCACCATCAATACCAATGCAAGCGGCAGGTGACGGATTACGAGCCCAGTCGAAACAGCCATGAGAGCACTCCTTGAGTTGTCGCCGCCTGTTGCGGCAGAACCTCCCTAGACTGGCGTCATCACCCCCAATCGTGTCGAAAACGCGGTAAAACACGCTCAAGATGCGCCAAGGCCGTTTTGCCGGTTTCAGAACGCCAACGGCTTAGCCTGTTTGACCAATGGCAGATCACGGATCTTGGCCAGAATCTCATCACTGACACCGCCATCGACCTCGACGAGACAGACCGCATCCTCGCCCTGTGCCATACGGCCCATGGAGAAGGTTGCGATATTGACTCCATTCGATCCCAGCAAGCTGCCAAGATGGCCAACGAAACCCGGCTTGTCCTCATTGGTCAGATAGATCATGTGCGGGGCCAGTTCCGCATCCATCCTGATGCCCTTGACCTGGATGATGCGTGGCTTGCCATCCGAGAAAACGGTGCCGGCGACGGAGCGCTCCTGTCGCTCCGTGATGACAGTCAGTCGGATATAGCTCTCATAGACGCCTTGCTGCTCACGGCGCACTTCCTCGACCTTGATGCCGCGCTCGCGGGCCGCGATCGGTGCCGACACCATGTTGATGTCTTGCAGAAGCGGACGCAGAACGCCCGCAATCGCTGCCGCTGTCAGCGCCTTGAGGTTCATCTCTGCAACCTCGCCTTCATATTCGAGGCGAATGGCCTTGAGACCCGTTTCCGTCAATTGCCCGGCAAATGACCCAAGTTGCTCGGCAAGCTTGACGAAGGGTTTGAGACGTGGCGCCTCTTCCGCCGTAATCGACGGCATGTTCAACGCATTGGTGACAGCGCCTGTCGTCAGATAGTCGGACATCTGCTCGGCCACCTGCAACGCAACATTCTCCTGCGCCTCGCGGGTCGATGCCCCGAGATGCGGCGTACAGATCAGGTTGGACGCCCCGAACAGAACATTTTCTTTAGCCGGCTCTTCACTAAAAACATCCAATGCCGCTCCTGCGACATGTCCACTGTCCAACGCCTCACGCAAGGCCTGTTCGTCGATAAGACCGCCACGGGCACAGTTGACGATACGCACACCTTTCCTGGCCTTGGCCAGAGCAGCCGCATCGATGATGTTGCGCGTCTTGTCGGTCAGCGGGGTGTGCAATGTGATGAAGTCTGCACGCGCCAACAGCGCGTCGAGATCGACTTTCTCGACGCCCAGTTCAAGTGCGCGCTCCGGGCTCAGGAAGGGATCGAAAGCGATCACCTTCATCTTCAGGCCTTGCGCCCGGTCGGCGACGATCGCACCGATATTGCCGCAGCCGATTATGCCAAGCGTCTTGCCGTACAGCTCAACGCCAACGAACTTGTTCTTCTCCCACTTGCCGGCCTGGGTCGAGGCATCGGCTGCAGGAATCTGACGCGCGACCGCCATCATCATCGACAAGGCATGCTCGGCTGTGGTGATCGAATTGCCGAAGGGCGTGTTCATGACGATGATGCCACGCTGGCTCGCGACAGGAACATCGATGTTGTCGACGCCGATCCCGGCCCGGCCTATCACTTTGAGATTGTCCGCCGCGCCGAGCACCTTTTCGGTGACTTTGGAGGCCGAGCGTACGGCCAGACCGTCATACGACGCGATCGCGGCTAGAAATGCATCCTTGTCTTTGCCGAGATCGGGCTGGTAGTCGACGTCGACGCCACGGCTTTCGAAGATTTCGATCGCGGCGGGGGAGATTGAGTCGGAAATCAGAACACGCGGCGCCATTTTGGCCTCCGTTGAGCTTTGTCGGGGTCGTCGTGAAAAAGGTGCTTCCAGCGGCGCGCCATCAACGCGCCACACCGCGATGACGCGTCAAGCGGCTTGGGCGAGTGCGGCCTTCTCGACCGAGAATGCCCAATCGAGCCAGGCGGTCAGGGTTGCAAGGTCATCCGCCTCGACCGTAGCACCGGCCCAGATTCGCAGACCCGGCGGTGCGTCGCGATAGCTACCGATGTCGTAAGCGGCACCTTCAACGTCGAGGCGCGCGGTTATCGCCTTGGCGAACGCGGCCTGCGCTGCATCATCGCGTACGACGATGTCAGGATCGACGATCTTGAGGCAGACCGATGTATTTGACCGTGTGGCCGGCTCTTCGGCCAGGAAATCGATCCACGGCGTACGCGCCACCCACTCGGCCAAGACTGCCAGATTGGCGTCGGCACGCGCGACCAAACCGTCAAGTCCGCCAATGCTCGCGGCCCAGGACAGCGCATCGAGATAGTCCTCAACACACAGCATGGAGGGCGTATTGATTGTCTCGCCGTTGAAGATGCCTTCGTTAAGCTTGCCGCCCTTTGTCAGGCGGAAGATCTTTGGCAGCGGCCTGTCTGGTGTGAACGTCTCAAGGCGTTCAACCGCCCGCGGGCTCAGGATAAGCATCCCGTGAGCTGCTTCGCCGCCCAGCACCTTCTGCCAGGAATAGGTTGTGACATCGAGCTTTGGCCAATCGAGACGCTGCGCGAAAGCCGCCGACGTCGCATCACAGATCGTCAACCCCTCGCGGTCGGCGGCGATCCAGTCAGCATTCGGAACGCGGACGCCCGAGGTTGTGCCGTTCCAGGTGAACACCACGTCGCGGGTCTTGCTGTCGACCTCGGCTTGAAGGTTCGGCAGGCGACCATAATTGGCGCGGATGATGCGGCAATCGTCGAGCTTGAGCTGTTTGACCGCATCCGTCACCCAGCCCTCGCCAAAGGACTCCCAGGCCAACATATCGACGCCGCGTGCGCCGAGCATCGACCACATCACCATTTCGACCGCGCCGGTGTCAGAGGCCGGCACGATGGCAATGCGATAATCGTCGGGGATTTGCAGGATGGCCCGGGTACGGCCGATGGCATCGGCGAGTTTCGCCTTACCGATCTTGGCGCGGTGCGACCGGCCAAGAGCAGCGTCAGACAGCACATCAAGCGACCAGCCAGGACGCTTCGCACAGGGGCCAGACGAAAACCGGGGATTGGCCGGCGCATTTGCCGGCTTAGAAGCTATCATCATGTTGTCTATCCTTCCAGATAGGTGCCCCTCGTTGGGGAGGGGTGTCCCACCTATGGGGATAGACAGACCGATCCTTCAGGTCAATACGCAGTCGGGCGGAGATGTTCGGGCTCCGCGACGAGAAACCGAACGCCTAGTCGATCAGATAGCGAATGCCGAAGCGGAATTCGTGTGCCGAGAGATCGTCGAAGGTCACCTCAAGACCCGGATCAATGACGTCTGTATTGGTGCGCGTGCCGGAGATCGCCTGACCAAGATCGAGGTAGCGATAGCCTGCATCGATCTTGAAATTGGGTGAAATGTCGACGGATGCACCCGCCATCAGCGCCCATGCGAATTCCCAGGTTTGCGCGCCTTCGATCCGGTCAACACCATCGGCGTTGGGAATGTCGGCGATCAGATCGTCGGTGTTGTGATTGACCGCGCCGATACCGGCGCCGACATAGGGCGTAATCCGACGCCAGGTACCAAGATCGACATAACCGTTGGCGAGAAACAGCGCCGAATCGATGCTGGTCCGGTCGGTTACGAATTGTGACCCCCCGCACCCGGCGCCATTGCAAAATGTCTGGCCGGAAACATCGACGCCCGGTCGATAGTCGAACGTCACGTCAGCCCGCAGCCAGTTCGACAACTCGACACCGAAGCCGATTCCGTAGGCGACGCCGTCATCGATCGTCTCGTTGAGGAGGAGCGCGCCGCCGGCCTGACTGATCTCGACATCGTTCGACAGCGAATAGGTGGCATCAAGGCGGAGATACCAGTTCGACCCGAACTCGGCCGTGCTCTGTGGTCCGTATTCCGGCAGCGGGGCGGGGCCCGGGAAGTCAGCGGCCATGACTGGCGCGGCAAGAAGCATTCCGGCGAGAGTCAAAAAAGGGGCCGCGATGCGCATCGATATCATCCTTGGAGTCCGGCGCTCCCTCGGCATGATGCCGAACGAGAGGCGCTTAAACGAGGTCAATCTCAGTATCGATGAGGGGGGTTAAGCCACGATTAACGTTAACGAATACTGACCAACGGATATTCAAATCATGTACAAATAAAAACGGCACCCGAAGGCGCCGTTCTTACGTTCCAAAGTAGTTGTGTTACGTCGAGATCAATACTTCACAATAAGCGGATCTTCCTGAATGAAGACCTCATCTTTGGCACCAAAGTGCCAGCGCATCCCGAGACGAATGTCGTGCGAGGTGATGTCTTCGATGTGCAGCGGCTCAAGTTCGCATGCGGTATGGCCGAGGCAGGTCACAGAGCCGGTTTCGACATCACCGAGATCAATGTAGCGATAGCCGAGTTCAAGCGCCAGGCGATCATTCACCTGGAAGCCAAATCCGGCCATCAGAGCCCAGGCGAGATCCCAGTCGCTGTTGGAGGCGACATGGCCACCGCCGCCGAGATCCGACGGATCGAATTCAACACCAGCGCTGAAGCTGTTGTAGGACGCGCCGATACCTGCCCCGACAAATGGGGTCAGGCCGTGATACGAGCCCAGATCGACATAGGCATTGGCCATGATCACCGTCGAACTGATGCTGCCGTTCCAGATGTTGTTGCGGGTGACCTGGTCGCCGACATTGGCGCAGGTGCCACCGGCAAAGGTGCAAATGAACTGATATTCGTCAATGCCGTCGACATCGATCGTGCCGCGATATTCAGCGGTCAGATCAGCGCGCAGCCAATTGTTGAACTTGTAACCGACACCACCGCCGACAATCAGCGAATCGCCGAGTGCTTCATAGAGGAAGCGACCGTCTGCGGCCGTGACATCGTCCTGGCTCCAATCACCATCAGACGTGATGCCGATGCCGATATCGCCGCGCAGATACCAGGAACCGAAGCTACGGCTCTCGATCTGAGGCAGCGGCTCAGGAAGGGGGGCGGGCGGGGGAAGATCGGCGGCCAGCGCACCGCCGGTCGTGGCGGCGGCAAGCGCGCTCGCGAGCAGCAACTTGGTGGTCGTGGTCATGGCTCTCACTCTCATCGAGCCCCGAGAATCAGCCGCGTGTTGCGGCTCGGAGCGGTGCGTTTGCGAACACGACAATCGCGAAAAAGAGTAAACGCGCGTTTAACCAAGCTTCTTAAGCATGCACGTTAAGTATAACTGCTGCGCATGAGCTACACTTGCCTGCTCTGGCACGCCTGAGATGACCGCGATAGAGTCTGATTGTCGCCGACATCCGCACCGCCCGGAGTCATCTGCATGCCCCTGCCAAGCCAACGTGATTTGTTCGATCTGCCGCGCAACATCACCTATTTCAACGCGGCCTATATAGGGCCTCTGGCACGCACAACCGTGGCCGCCGGAGAGGCCGGCATTCGGCTCAAATCCGCACCTTGGGCCATCGCAGCGCCAGACTTCTTCATGCGTAGCGACAGGGTGCGCGGGCTCGCAGCACAGCTTTACGGTGCAAGTGCCAATGACATCGCCTTTGTGCCGTCAGTGTCCTATGGAACCGCTCTGGCAGCCCGAAACATCGTGGTGCAGCCAGGCCAAACGATCCTCTGTCTTGAAGATCAGTTCCCATCTCATGTTTATGTCTGGCGACGTATGGCGGAAGAACGTGATGGTGCGGTTGTCACCGTCCGTCGCGACGCCGCACAAACGGCCTCCGGTGCTCCGGACTGGACGGCGGCTCTGCTTGCGGCAATCGATGATCGTACCGCGGCCGTGGCCGTGCCCCACTGTCATTGGACGGACGGGTCGCTCATCGATCTCGCAGCGGTTGGTCAGGCCGCCAGACATCATGGCGCGGCTTTGGTTCTTGACCTGACCCAATCGCTCGGTGCCCTGCCGTTTTCAGTAACAACGGTTGATCCCGACTTCGCGATCTCAGCTTCCTATAAATGGCAGCTTGGTCCTTATTCCCTCGGCACGCTCTATGCGGCGCCGCGCCATCATCATGCTGGCCGGCCGCTTGAGGAAAGCTGGATGACACGTGCCGGCGCCGAAAACTTCGCCCGTCTCGTCGACTATCAAGATACCTATCAACCCGGCGCGCGGCGTTTTGACGTCGGCGAAACCGCGAACTTCCATCTGATGCCGATGCTCGAAGCGGCATTGGTGCAGCTTCTGGACTGGGGCGTCGACCAAATCGCTGAGACGCTTTCTGCGATGACGGCAACAATCGCCGAGCGCGCCGAAGCGGAGTTCGGTCTGGCCTCGGTGCCGCGTGAACAGCGCGCAGGACAATTCCTCGGCCTAACCTTCCCGGACGGCCTGCCTGAAGGTCTGGTCGAGCAGCTAAAGGCGTCGAATGTGTTTGTTAGCGTGCGTGGCACATCAATGCGCGTGACACCGCATGTCTACAATGATGCCGACGACACCGAACGCTTGTTCGAAGCGTTAGCCCAAGTGATGAGATGCAGGGCTGCGTGAGGGCACAAGCACGCAAATAGGCTTTGATCCTTCAGCCTGAGATCGGCTATCACGCCGCGCCTTCAAGTGCTGCCACGATGTCGTTGACGACCTGATCAACCAGCGTCTGGTCGTCTCCTTCCGCCATGACGCGGATGACGGGTTCGGTGCCGGATGGGCGAATCACCAGACGCCCGGCATTGCCAAGCCGGTTACGGCCCGCGTCGATTGCCGACTGGACCTGTTCGCTATCAAGCGGCATGCCGGCTTCGCGACGATAACGGACGTTTTTCAAGATCTGCGGATAGGGATCAAACTGGTGGCAGACCTCGCTGACCGGCTTGCCGGAGCGAGCGACAACGGCCAGAACCTGAAGGGCCGCGACAAGGCCATCCCCGGTCGTGGTGAAATCCGAGAGGATGATGTGGCCGGACTGCTCGCCGCCAACATTATAGCCATGCGCCCGCATCTCGGCAGCAACATAACGGTCACCGACCGGCGTGCGGTGCAGGCTCAACCCCTTGCCTTCGAGATAGCGCTCAAGCCCAAGATTGGACATCACGGTGGCGACAATGCCCGGCTGTGACAGACGCTCGTCATCGGCAAACGACTTGGCAACGACGGCCATTAACTGGTCGCCATCGACGATATCGCCGCGCTCATCGGCGATGATCACCCGGTCCGCGTCGCCATCAAGCGCGATGCCGATATCGGCGCGCACTTCATGGACTTTGCGAAGCAAGGTTTCCGGCGCCGTCGAACCGCATTCCTTGTTGATGTTGAATCCGTTCGGCTCAACGCCGATCGGGAACACCTCGGCACCAAGCTCCCACAGCGCGTCCGGTGCGACCTTGTACGCGGCACCATTGGCGCAATCGATCGCCACCCGCATGCCTTCAAGGCTCAACGTGCGCGGCAAGGTGCGCTTAGCGAATTCGATGTAGCGGGCATGGGTCGATTCGATGCGCTTGGCGCGGCCGATGTCGATAGCGCCGGCCTGATGCGGGGTCATGTCGCCGGCGATCAGAGCCTCAATCTCAGCTTCGGTCTCATCCGACAACTTGAACCCATCGGCGTCGAACAGCTTGATCCCGTTGTCATGAAAGGCGTTGTGCGAAGCTGAAATCATCACGCCGAGATCAGCGCGCAACGACTTGGTCAGCATCGCCACGGCCGGCGTCGGCATCGGGCCGAGCACGAACACATCCATGCCGACCGAGGTGAACCCCGCGACCATAGCGTTTTCGATCATATAGCCCGACAGCCGGGTGTCCTTGCCGATGACGACACGATGGCGGTGCTTGCCACGCCGGAAGACGATTCCTGCCGCCATGCCAACACGCAATGCCATATCAGCCGTCATCGGCGCGCGATTGGCGAAACCACGAATACCGTCGGTGCCAAAAAGTTTCTGCGCCATGATCCGTCTCCAAGGCCCCACGCTGTTTCGGCCCGTCATACCCAGAGACTGGAACCGAATTCATGTGAGTTGTCTTAGCAAGCAGGGTGCTGTCCCGGCGTTCAAAAACCGTAAGCGGAGATTACAGCGCGCGGAGCTATCGTTAACAAAACCTGTCGGCTGGTGGGATCAGCCCCATACGAAACGGGGCCGACCCAATAGGCCAGCCCCGTTCAACATCATACCATCAGTGGCGCGCTCAGCCCTGCGGCTGCGGCTCCATACCACCGGTATCAGGCGAATCATCCGACGACGATTTGCCGCGGCCAGCCTTGGGTACTGCGGTCGCACGCGGTCCGTCGCTCTTGTCGGGCTGCGGCTGGTCGCGGACAGGTGGCTTGCCATTGAGGAGATCGATGATCTCATCACCGGACAGGGTTTCATATTCCAACAACCCCTGAGCAAGCGCCTCAAGATCGTCAGCCTTGTCGGTCAGAATCTGTCGCGCTTCGGTGTAGCCCTCATCGACGATACGGCGGATCTCGCCATCGATGATCTGCGAGGTCTCTTCCGAGATGTTCTGCTGGCGCGATACGGAATGGCCGAGGAAGACCTCTTCTTGGTTCTCCCCATACGCCACCGTGCCGAGCTTGTTGGAGAAGCCCCAGCGGGTGACCATCATGCGGGCAAGCTTGGTCGCTTGCTCGATGTCCGATGCCGCTCCAGAGGTGACCTTGTCATCTCCAAAAATCTGCTCTTCGGCGACGCGGCCACCCATCATGATCGCCATGCGCGAGGTCATCTGTTCAAACGACATTGATAGCTTGTCGCGTTCGGGCAGTTGCATGACCATGCCGAGGGCACGGCCGCGGGGGATGATCGTCGCCTTGTGAACCGGATCCGTCGCCTTGACGTTCAGCGCGACGATGGCGTGGCCGGCCTCGTGATAGGCGGTCAGGCGCTTTTCATCCTCGCTCATGACAAGCGTGCGGCGCTCTGCGCCCATCATCACCTTGTCTTTGGCGTCCTCGAACTCGCGCATCGTGACGAGCCGCTTGTTGCGGCGCGCCGCGAGAAGCGCGGCCTCGTTGACAAGGTTTGCAAGATCGGCACCTGAGAAGCCCGGCGTGCCGCGCGCGACCGTCTTGAGATCGACATCTGGCGACAGTGGAACCTTGCGCGCATGGACCTTCAGGATACGCTCACGTCCAACAATATCTGGGTTCGGCACGACAACCTGACGGTCGAAACGCCCGGGACGCAAAAGAGCTGGATCGAGCACATCCGGACGGTTGGTCGCTGCGATCAGGATGATGCCTTCATTCGATTCAAAGCCGTCCATCTCGACAAGAAGCTGGTTCAGCGTCTGCTCACGCTCGTCATTACCACCACCGAGACCGGCGCCGCGATGGCGACCAACCGCATCGATTTCGTCGATGAAGATGATGCAGGGCGCGTTCTTCTTGGCCTGTTCGAACATGTCACGGACGCGGCTCGCGCCAACACCGACGAACATTTCCACGAAGTCGGAGCCAGAGATGGTGAAAAAAGGCACATTCGCTTCGCCTGCGACCGAGCGCGCGAGCAAAGTCTTGCCCGTACCTGGAGGCCCAACGAGCAGCACGCCACGCGGAATCTTGCCACCAAGCCGCTGGAATTTTTGCGGATCACGTAGGAACTCGACGATCTCCTCAAGGTCTTCCTTGGCCTCGTCGACACCGGCCACATCCTCGAAGGTGATCCGGCCATGGGCCTCGGTCAGGAGCTTGGCCTTGGACTTGCCAAAGCCCATCGCCTTGCCGCCGGCGCCCTGCATTTGGCGCATGAAGAAGATCCACACCGCGATCAGGAGCATCATCGGGAACCAGGAGACCAGAATGCCGAGCAGCGATGGCACGTCTTCCGAGGCCGGCCGTGCATTGATTGCGACGCCGTTTTCCTGCAGCAGCGGCACGAGGCCCGAATTTTCCGGCGCGAAGGTCTGGAACACCCGACCATCGGTATATTGGCCGGAAATCTGCTGGCCGGAAATCGTCACCGACCGGACTCGCCCGTCCTCAACATCGGTCAGCAATTGCGAATAGCTGATCTCGCTGGCCGTCGTGCGCTGGCTGGGGCTCTGAAACAGGTTGAACAACGCGATCAGCAGAAGGGCGATGATCACCCACAGCGCGAAGTTCCGAAAATTGCTGTTCATGCAAAACGTCCTTTGGAACGGACCGCCCGAGTGTCAGGGCAAAGCCCGGCGGCACAACGGGTCAACATCGTTGCCGGCCGGACTATCCGGCCTTTGTCGCGCCTTGGCCTACGCGGCACAATGGCGCTTTGGATCGTTGGTTAACATAGGGAGGGCATGGGGCAATGTGAAGCGGGCAACGTGACCGCAAGACCAAGTCCGCCCCCACAACCCACAGCTTGGCGAGCCGGACGTGGGTTTTTTTGCCTGTTTAACCTCGCGCGCCGAAGCCGATCAGATCGGCACGGAAGCCGAGCGGCGCGAACCGCGCTGGCATTCCTTCCGCATGCGGCGCGGCAATCAGATCATCGCCGGCGAAAAATCCGGGCAAAGTCCGCCCCGCCACCGCTGGCAGAGCACGCCTTGCCCCCGCCTCACCGATAAGCGCCCAGCCCTCCACTCCGAGCGGACGAATTGTGACGGAATCGCTCAAAGTCTCGCACACGGAAACGTGAAACCGTCCATCGAAGATCGCGGACTGTCCCGCCGCCAGCGTGAGTTCGGACTGGTGGGCCCGAACCAGTTCCCGCACAAACAAGAGGCGCCCCCGCTCGGGCGCGATTCGGCACCCACCCAGCGTCGCACCGGCAAATCTCTTGCCCTCCGAGGCCTGAATGCGCTCGAACAGACCTTCGATCTTGTCGATCTGTGCCGGATAAGGACCACCGCCGATAACGAGAATGAGCCGCGACAGGGCACGCAGCGAGATCTCTTCAGGCGCCGCAACCAGCACGGTCGCGTCAACGGTCGCAAATCCTCCCGGATCAAGCACGGCCGTGCGATCGAGATGCTCCGCTGTCACCTCTTCGAGCGCCGTTCGCGCCCGGCGCAACCTGTGGGCCGTCGCCGCGAGACGGTCGCGGGTCAGGCCTTCTCTCGCAAGCTGCGGCATCATCTTGCGTACACGTGCCCGCAAGAACCGATCCGCGTCATTGGACGGGTCCTCGAAATAGGGATGGCCATAGGCGTCGAGCGTGGCGACGAGCCGCTCCTTGGGGATGGCGATGAACGGACGAAAAACCGTAACACCGGCCCAGTCTGTGCGCTCGGCCATTGCCGCGAGCCCATCGACGCCGCTGCCGCGGGCAAGACGGATCAAGACCGTCTCCGCCTGGTCATCGCGGTGATGGGCGGTGAGCACCATGTCGGCGTCCATCTCCGTGGCAAAGCCGCGCAAGGCGTCGTACCGTGCCCGTCGGGCCTGGCCCTGAACGTTGCGGCTGATGTCAATGGCATCACCCTGGAGTGTCTCATGGCCAAGCCCTGCACTCTTAGCCCAAGCCGCAACATGCTCGGCTTCCCCACGCGATTCAGGTCTGATGCCGTGATCCATCGTCGCAACGACCGCCTCTGGCGCGTCCGGCTCCTCGCGCCGCCAGTCGGAGAACAGCAGCAATAGCGCCATCGAATCCGGCCCACCCGACACCGCGAGCACAACCCGGCGGCATCCGATCAACGGCCGAAACAGGGCCGCTGCTTCGGTGCGACCGATCGGACCCGCGTCTGGATCAGCAACCGATATCGGAATGCGCTTCACGGACACCGATTTCGATGTCGTCTGGTAGATCGGAGTAACGGTCATGGACTTCCCGTAGACTTGAGCAGGCGGCATCGGTCTCGCCGAGCGCCGCAAGCGACATACCGAGCTTCAGAAGGCTTTCCGCCCCCTTCGGCCCGTTCGGATGATCCTCGGCACTTGCGAGAAATTGCCGGGCAGCCTCACCATAACGCGCTTGCTGGAATAGGCTTTCGCCGAACCAGAAGCGGGCATTGCCGGCGAACTCGTTGTCGGGATGGCGGTCTAAGAAGACCGCGAATCGCTCTTCGGCGCGCGTGTAATCCCCGGTCAGAACGTAGCGATAGGCCTCGTCATAGAGATCACGCGGCGCGATGTCCGGTGATGCCGCAACCGACTGAACCGCCGTTGCAGGCGCCGTCGCAGCCAGGGCGGTATCCGCGCCGGGCGCTTGAGGCCCAGCACCCGTGGTCGGATCAATCGTCGTGTCGGTGGCCCCGGCTTGAGCGGTAAAGCTATCCGGTTCGGACTGCGGTACCCCCAATTCGCGGCCGAGATCGAGTGGTACGCCTGTGCCTTGGCCAGTAGACAGCACGTCGGACGGAAGCTGGCCGAGGATCTCGGGCGGCGTTCCGCGCAACAGTGGCTCACGATCACCATCGTCCGACACCGACGCGGTGTCAGGACCACCCGTCACCGCACTGTCGCTGGCATCATCCTCGCCGAGCATCAGTCCCCTGAGATCGCCGCGCAGATCATCAATCGACGAGACAAGGTCGCCAAGCTCGTCATAGAGCGCGTCAATCCGGTCAACGACGTTTGGCGAGGTCTCGGTGTTGCCACCTTCAGTGTCATCTCGATCGATCAAAGTCCTGGACAGGAGCGCCTCAAGACGGTTTTCGATGCGGTCGAGACGGTCGCCCATGGGAGCGACATCCCCGGTGCTCGAGGTCTCTTCGGCATTGATCGCCGAGGCTGTCATCAACCAGACGGACACCCCAAGCATCAGCGCAAGGCTCGCGCCAATCCGGCTTCCGCGTGGCATCAGACTGCCATGAAACAAACGGAGTGGCGTTGCCACCGCGCAATACTGCCGCATCCGATCGGCCCCCGGATAGCTTCTTGGCGCGTCGGGAAATATTTGATCCGGGTCCCTCTGACAGGCCGACCATCACCGTCGACCGTCGCTACCGGTATCTCCGTTCACGCGTTGTTGAGATGCTTATGCGGGATGGCGGCCAAATTTGGGCCAGAATCCGGCCGAGAGTGCACATTGATGCAGGTCGGCTCGGCATGCCCGCCAGATCTTCGCTGGCTTGGCCCAAACGTAAAGGACCCGGCGGGCGCCGGGTCCTCGAAAACAAATGACGTTCAAAGCTAGCTCGGGTCAGCTTCCGGCATTGGTCAGAACCGACACGGCGCGGCGGTTCTGGGTCCAGCAACTTTCGTCGTTACAGACCGCAACGGGACGCTCCTTGCCGTAGGAGATCGTCTGGAGCCGGTTCGCGGCAACGCCACGGCTGATCAGGAAGTCACGCACCGCGACCGAGCGACGGGCCCCGAGCGCGATGTTGTATTCGCGGGTGCCGCGCTCGTCCGCATGACCTTCGATCAGGATCGTGTATTGCGGATAAAGGTTCAGCCACTGCGCCTGCTTGGTCAGCGTGTCGGCGGCTTGCGGGTTCACCTGCGAGCTGTCGACGGTGAAGAAGACGCGATCGCCGACATTGACGACGAAATCCTGTGCCGAGCCCGGCGCAATGGTTCCGTCACCCTCGACCTCGTTGTTGCGCGCGCAAGCCGCAACGGTCAACGCCGCTCCGACGATGACGGCAAGGGCCCTGCGGCGCGATCCATCAAACATACGCAACATTCCGGTTTCTCCTCAAAACATAACGCCCGGATCAATCGACCCTTTACCTAAACAGGCTTCGTAAACCGAGCGTTCCCGAACGTGGTTAACGCGCGTTCAGCCGGTGCGTTGCGATTGATCACGTGGCACCCCGTTTACGAAGGCCGCGACAAAGCGAGTCAATTGCGGCAGCCCCAAGGCCAGCCCGCCGGACGCGCTGGCGTCCGGCGGGCATTGGGGAAAATGTCACCATTATGCAACACCACGAGAGGCACGTTGGTAGCTATTGCGTCGCCATGGCTGCGCGATTCAACGCGGGAAACACCACTAGGACAACGATCGGCACCACAATGGCGCTGACAACGAGTGCTCGGATCGCGAGCGGCATATGGCCGAGAAACGGGTCAAGACCGAGTGTCACGATCTTCAGCACGGGATAGACCGCAAGCCACGTCCAAACGACCCGCCAGAGGGATGAAGCAGCCATCAGGCCGCCCCCCGCTCATTGTCGAGCAAAGCCCAGGCCGACCAGTTCTCTTCGAGATGCCCGATCGACGTCGTACCGGGGATGACAATGATGTTTGAAGACCGTTGAAGAAGCCATGCGAGTGCCGTACGCGGCTCCAGGCGGGCACCATGCTGCATGGGATGAGCGCCAAGCGGACCATATGGAATGAACGCAATGCCCCGCTCCGCGGTCCAGTCAACGAGATCGGTCTGATCGGTCTCCATCCTATTGAACCGGTTCTGTACGCTCGCGATCGCAGAAACGCCGAGCGCGCGCTTCAGATCGCCCAAACCAACATTGGACAGGCCGATATGCCCGATCCGGCCGTCAGCCTTGGCCTCCGCCAGAGCTGCCATAGAGGTCTCGATCGGGGTTTGTGGATCGACGCGGTGCAGTTGGAAAAGATCGATCCGGTCGCGCCTGAGATTGGCCAGCGCGGTGTCGATCTGCCTCAGCAGCGTGTCGCGTGAGCCATCGACCGTGATCCGACCAGGTTCAGGCTTGTCGACACCGCCTTTGGTGGCAATGGCCACGTTGCGATCCCCGATAGCCTCGCCGACGATCCGATCGGCATGTTCCGGGCCATAGGCCCAGGCGCTGTCGAAGAACGTCACGCCGAGATCCGCCGCCCTGCGCAACACCGCTTTGCCGCGTTCCCACTCAGGATAGGGGCCGAAATTGCCCGGTTGTCCGGTTAGCCGCATGGCGCCATAGCCGAGGCGGTTCACAGTCAGGTCTCCACCAAGCTTGAAGGTATGATTGATCATCTGTGGTCTCCACCAGATTTGCTGTTGCGGTCGGCAACGGCACCGACACGAACCAATCTGATCCCGATCCCTCCATTTCGGTAGACGGATAATGCACCTGATAGTTATACGCTTGTCGTATGAGCAGCCAGACCGACCGATTGACCCTGTTGGCGACATTCGTGCGCATCGTCGAACGCGGCTCGATAAGTGCCGCTGCGCGCGATCTTGGCTTGTCGCAGGCTACAGTCAGCCGCCAACTCAAGGACCTTGAAGACCGCTTCCGCTCGGAATTCGTCCGGCGGACGACCCACTCGCTCGCTTTGACGCCGTCCGGCGAAGCCCTTCTGGCCGACGCACGGCGATTGCTCGGTGAGTGGGAGGTGCTGGCCGAACGGCATGCGTCTGGACAGGACCGTGTCGCGGGTCTTCTTAAGATCGTGGCCCCGGTCGGCATCGGTCAGTCCTGGCTGGCGGAGATCATGCTGCGGTTTCAACGCACGCATCCTGATGTCGCAATCACCTGGGATCTCGATGACGCGCCAATCCGCTTTGCCGAAATCGGCTGCGACTGCTGGATCAAGGTCGGTCCCATCCAGGATGACAGCCTGATCGTGCGTCCGCTGGCCCGCGTGGAGCGGATGGTCGCAGCGTCACCGCGCCTACTGGCTGGTCAATCCGCCTCGTCGCCGGGAGACCTGTCTCACATGCCATGCGTGGCGCTCAGCCCCTTCGAAGGTGGCAAGATTGCGCTGTCGGATCACACGGGTCGACAAGAGACGATCACGCCACCGGTGGCTCTGGCGACCAACAACATCGTCGCGTTGCGTCAGGCCGTTCGCCTCGGGATCGGCTTTGCGGTCCTGCCGCGCTGGTTCATCGAAGACGATCTGACGCATGGCGGCCTGATCGATGCCCTGCCGGGCTGGCGCGCCACGACGCTGACCATACATGCCGGGTATCTGCCGTCGCGCCACCAGCCGCTCCGTTTGCGGCTGTTCCTTGATCACCTTATCAAGGACATCACCGATGTGCCCGGACTGCTCGACGTTGCTTGAGCAACTTAGCGGGTCGATACGCCAGCGCTCAGTTCAGAAGTGGCGACCAGGCCGGGTCAGAACCAAAGCTCGGGGTTGGGACGCGCTGCTCGTTAAACCCGGTGAGGTCGACAGACCAAAGCTGAGGTCCCCCTTGCGCTCCAGGAATGTCGCGGAAGAACATGAGCACACGGCCATTCGGCGCCCAGGTCGGCCCCTCATTGTGGAAGCCTTCGGTCAGGATGCGCTCACCTGTGCCGTCGGGCCGCATGACACCGATCAGGAAGCGGCCCTGAAGCTGTTTCGTGAAGGCGATGAGATCACCCCGCGGGGACCACACCGGCGTTGAATAGCGCCCCTCGCCCTGGCTGATCCGGGTAGCGCCCGAGCCGTCCGCGCCCATGACATAGATCTGCTGGCTGCCGGAGCGGTCAGATTCAAAGACGATCCGCCGTCCATCCGGCGCAAAGCTAGGCCCTGTGTCGATGGAGGGGGAATTGGTCAGCCGCACGGTCTGACGTGAGCGCAAATCCATGGCGTAGATGTTGGCATTTCCACCCTGTTGCAGGCTCATGATGACCCGCTGGCCATCCGGCGAAAACCGCGGTGCAAACGTCATGCCCGGAAAATCGCCGACCACCTCGCGCTGACCGGTCTCGATGTTTAGGAGGTAGACTCGCGGCTGGCCCGACTCATACGACATATAGGTGACTTCCTGGTTCGTCGGGCTGAAGCGCGGGGTCAGAACCAGGCTGTTACCGTCCGTCAAATAGCGGATGTTGAAGCCATCCTGATCCATGATGGCGAGGCGCTTGCTCCGCGCGTCCTTAGCACCCGTCTCGTCGACGAAGACGATGCGGGTGTCAAAATAGCCGGCTTCGCCCGTGATCCGCTGATAGATCGCGTCCGAGATAATATGCGCGACGCGGCGCCAATTCTGCGGGTCGGTGAAATATTGCTGGCCGAGCATCTGCTGGCCGCCAAACACATCCCACAGCCGGAATTCTACCCGAATGCGCCCATCGGGCTCCGGCGTGACGCGACCGGTGACCAGCGCTTCGGCGTTGATCACCCGCCAATTGTCAAAATTCGGCGCGTCATCGAAATTCGTCGTTCGCTCGATGAAGGCGGCCGGGTTAACCGGCGCGAACAGGCCGGACCGTTGCAAATTGTTGGAGATCACGCCCGTCATGTCGCTGCCAATCTGCTGCGCTTCGGGGACGGAGGCGATGAAGTCGGGCAGCGCAATCGGCGTCGGGCGCGGGCGGCCCTCGGTGATGTCAACCTCGACCTGTGCCAGGGTCTCGTTCACCGTGAACACGGCCATGACGATGACGGCCAGCAAGGCGAAAATGCCGCGCCTAACGGCCATTCGGTGCCCGGTTTCGACTCGTCCGATTTTGGATCGCATGGAACGCCTCGATACGTCTTGTGAAAGACCGTGTTTCATATGTGGTTCAGCGTGCCCGCCGGACTGTGTCAACCTCTGTCAACCTGCCAGCATCTGCCTTGGGTCGAAATTCAGAATCATGTTGCGCCACACGTCATACTTCTCGACCGGTAGCATCGTGTAGGGCTGGCACTGGATGACGGCACGGACGGCCGCTTCGGACGCAATCTGGAACGTGTTGTCAAAGCTCGAATTCATCACCTGAGGTGTGCCATAGAGAAACCCGTCCGGCGCCAGTTCTAGATTGAGCCGAACAACCAGATTTTGAGCTTCCTGAACACCCACCGGCGGGTTCCAGCAGCGTGAGATCTGCTGGCGTAGCGCGTCAATCTCGTTGACCGTCAAGCGGCTTCCAAGCCCCTGCGATGACCCGAGCGAGGCCGTGTCGCCGGTATTGGGTGCGTCAACCGCGCCGCCCTCTTCTTCGAGCGACTTGTCGAGAAGGGCGGCGACACGATCTGGATTGAAGTCGTTCTGATTGGTCAGATCGAGCGGCTGGGATTGTTCCGGCTCCGGCTCGGGTTGCGGCTCCGCGACTTCGGTTTCGGGCTCTGGTTCCGGCTCCGGCTCGCGCTGCGGCGGTTCCGGCTTCTCTGGCGGCAACGGAACGTTTGCAAGCGGCTCGGGAGCCGGCTCCGTTTCGGGGAGCGCTTCCGCCGTCTCCTCTGGCTCAGATACGGGTTCTGGCTCCGGCTCGGGGTCCGGCGGCGGGGCAGCTGCTTCTTCGGTCTGGTCGAGCGGCTCGCCATCGGGGTTCAAGACGTCGACGCGCTCGTCCTCGACGACCGGTTCCGGCTCCGGCGCTTGTGGCTCGACCTCCGGATCACCATCCGCCGTTCCCGCCGTGATCTCGGTCATCTCGGCAATCGTCACGATTTCGACCGGCAGGGACGCCTGCATCTCGAACTCGCCGGGATCGCCGGTGATCGACACCAGGCCCCACGCGGCGAGTGCCGCATGGCCAACAAAGGAGACGGCAAGACCGGTTTTCAAGGTCTACCCTCCAAGCTCCTGGTCGGTGACCAGCGCAATGCGGCGATAGCCGGCTTCGTTCAGGCGGCCCATCACCTGCATGACCGTTCCATAATCGACATCGCGGTCGCCACGCACGAAGATCCGCTCGTCAACGCCTTCGGTGGCCAGCGCTTCCAGCAACGGCACCAGATCCTCAATCGCGATCTCTTCTTCCTGCACGAAAACCTGGCCCTGAGCGGAGACGCTGATGGTCAGCGGCTCGCCTTCCTGGTTGATCTGGCTTGCACGCGTTTCAGGCAGGTCGATCGGCACGCCAACCGTCAGAAGCGGAGCCGCGACCATGAAGATGATCAGCAAGACCAGCATGACGTCGACAAAGGGCGTCACGTTGATCTCGCTGACCGGACGGATGCGCTTGCGTCCGCGCCGCCCGCCACCGCCTGTCTGATCAAGTGCTGCGCCCAAGACCGGCTCCTCTAGCTCCTTGCCGCCTGTCCGGCGTGGCCAAAACGGCCCGCCACGTCAGGTCAACCACGCTCATCCAATTGCCGCGAAAGTATGGCTGCAAACTCGTCGGCGAAGCCTTCGAGCCGCGCTGTCTGGCGTCCCACCTGGCCAACAAAGCGGTTGTAGAAAATCGTCGCCGGGATCGCAGCCAGAAGCCCGAGCGCGGTTGCCAGAAGCGCTTCCGCGATGCCGGGCGCAACAACGATCAAGCTCGTCGATTGTGCCGTGGCGATGTCCTGAAACGCAGTCATAATGCCCCAGACGGTGCCGAACAGGCCAATGAACGGGGCAGCCGAGCCGACCGTAGCAAGAAAGGTTAGGCGTTTTTCCAGCCGTTCCGCTTCGCGTTGGATCGCCACATCCATGACCTTGTCGATGCGCCGCTGCAATCCGTCCGCCGACATCGCGCCACGCTCCATAGAGCGTTTCCATTCGCGCATTGCAGCGACGAAGACAGCACTTATGCCGACATTGGTCTTACCCGAGAGCCCGCGATAGAGGTCTTCCAGCGAATGGCCGGACCAGAACACCTTCTCGAACTTGTCCATCTGACTCGTATTGCGGCCAAGCAGGATCATCCGGTCGATGATAATCGCCCAGGACCAGACCGAGGCCAGCAACAGGCCGATCATGACCACCTTGACGACGAGCCCCGCCTCGAGGAACAGCGCCCAGAAGGAGACGTCGCCATGCGGCGCCGCAAGTTCGAGCCCATCGACGGGATTCATGCAAAACCTCTTGCTGATCGCGGCCCTGGTTGATGCGACGCCCCAACAGCAACGACCAGAAACAGATGGCCTTGCTATTTCGGCGGATTCGGGCCGAACCAAGGCACGACGCAGTTCGCCCTGTGCGCGGAGACAAACGCGATTATGGTTAACGCAGGGTTAGGATTGCTGAACCTTCGGTCACACGACCTCGCCGGTATCCCGCTCAGCGCCCCGGTCCGCCGAACGCGCGGCGCAAGACCTCCGGGATCCGGCGCGGGCGTCCGTCGCGGCCGATGACGGCTGCGGTGACATCGGCGGTGGACACCGTCTCACCAGCGCGCGAGATGCGCTGGCCAAGCCGCATCGTCGCGCCCTTCATCTCGTCCATCCAGGTTTCGACGGCGAGCACGTCGTCGATCTTGGCGGCCCGGTCGAACGCGATCGTCATTCGGCGCACAACGAAGGCCATGCCAGCTGGGTCCTCATGAAGGTCGGCATGGCCAACGCCCGACTGGCGCAGGAACTCGCTGCGGCCGCGCTCGAAGAAGCGGACATAAGCGCCGTGATAGACAACGCCAGAGAAATCGGTGTCCTCGAAATAGATCCGGACCGGCATGACATGGCGGTCGCCTTGCATCTTGCCGCCAAGGCCGGGCCAATCGGGGGGAGAAGCGGTCATTCACTGGATCCTAGATCGATGACGACGATTTCTCTGGCGTTGTCTATCACGGCGCTTATGTCCG
>JBCBSK010000034.1:0-27119 GCA_039819185.1 Pseudomonadota bacterium
CCGGACGGCAGTTGGACCGGCGTCTGGACTTATCGTGGCTCACGCCAGATCGCGCCCGAGCGCTGGATCCCGACAAACTAAAAGCATGCGCCCGAGGGGGATCGCACCGACAAGATCGGCGAATACGGCAAGAGGACCCCATCACATGATCCGTTTCTGTCTCGCAGCCTTCGCGACTATGGCTCTGCTGGTCTCTGCGAACGGTAAGCTGGATGCACAGGATCACCCCGAGCCCGCGATCTTGACCATTTACGGTGCGATCGGTGAGGCCAATCGCGGCGCGTCCGATGCTTTCGACGATGCCTTTCTGGGATTCAACGGGCGCGCATTCGACGACGCGTTTGAGTTCACGCTCGGCGATCTGCGCGCGCTCGATCAGGTGACGATCGAGACCGAGGTCGAGGGGTGGCCGCGACGGGTCACGGCAACGGGTCCGCTGTTGTCGGACGTTCTGGCAACCGCCGGCGTCGACCCCTCGGCAATCATTACCGCGATCGCACTCGATGGCTATGGTGCAGCGCTCGATCCCGAGGCCCGCGCGTCGCAAGAGTGGGTGCTGGCCCTCGAAGCGGATGGCCGGCCGCTTGCGCTCGGTGGCCGCGGCCCCGCCTGGCTGATGTATGCAAGCGATACGCCGGTGCCGACTGATGCGGAAGGTGCCTGGGTGTGGTCGGTTTATTTGATCGAAGCCAGTTTGATCCAGGCGCAGTGAGCGGTTAAACCTGTTTTGATCTCCTGCCGTTGCAGGTCATTTGCGGCGCGCGGTTCTTAATATCTGGATGCGACATGGCCGTTGAACTCTGGCTCGTGCGCCATGGTCAGGCGGCCTTTGCCACGGGCGACTATGACCGCCTGACAGCGCTTGGCTGGGACCAGGCGCGATGGCTGGGAGAGCATCTGGCTACGCGCGGTCTGACCTTCGACCGTATCGTCGCTGGCACCCTGCGCCGTCAGCAGGAGACTGCCGAGGCGCTTGCCGGGCAAATCGGCGGCAGCGTTGAAACAGTGCCTGGGCTTGAGGAATACAATCCCGCCGATATCTTGCTGGCGCATGGCTCCGCGCCACACCAGACCGAGGATCGCAGGGGGCATTTCCGCGCGCTGCGCGCTGCTCTCATCGCGTGGTCTGAGGGCAGGCTCGACGGTGTCGCCGAACCGTTCGACGCTTTCGCTGCTCGGATCCAGGCAGCGATTGCTGATCTTACCAATGTTTGCCAAGGCCGCATTCTGGCCGCGACCTCCGGCGGCGTCATCGGCTATGTCGTTGGAACAGCGCTGGGTGCGAACGGCGCGCGGATGGTTGATTTGAACCTTCAGGCGCGAAATTCCAGCGTGACACGATTAATCGTCACGCGTCAGGCGATGATCTTGAACATGTTCAACGCCATTCCGCATCTGGAGCACCCGGATCGTGCTTCCGCCGAGACCTATAGCTGAGACCTCCCGATCACATGCGCTACGAAGGTAAGGTCGTTTTGATCACCGGTGCCGCCAGCGGATTTGGCCGGCTCGCCGCTCAGCGCTTCGCTGCGGAGGGTGCGCGCCTGTCCTTATCGGATGTCTCGCCAGACGGACTTGCCAAGACCGCCGAGGCGCTCACTGATCAGGGGATCGAGGTATGCCACCGCGTGGTCGATGTCAGCCGCGAGGCCGACGTCGCGGCTCAGGTCACGGAGACCACCGCCCGCTTTGGCCGGCTCGATATCGCGATCAACAATGCCGGAGTCGGCCAGCCGCTCAGCCCGATAACCGATCTTACCGTCGGCGAATTCGATCGGATCATGGCGGTCAATGCGCGCGGCGTGTTCCTCGGCATGAAGCACCAGATTCCGGTCATGAAGCGAACCGACGGCGGTGCGATCTTGAATGTCGCGTCGGCGGCGGGCCTTGTCGGCGCCGGCATGTTGTCGGCCTATGCGGCGTCGAAACATGCCGTCGTTGGGCTGACGCGGGCGGCTGCCGACGAGACGGCCCGCTGCAACATTCGCGTCAACGCGTTGTGCCCGTCCTTCGCGGTTACGCCGCTGTTCAATGACATGGCCGACGAAGTCGCAGAGGATCGCGGATTGAGCCGTGAGGATGCCTATTCACGCATCGTCGGTCGCATCCCGATGCGCCGCGTGGCGGAACCGGATGAGATCGTTCAGGCGATGTTGTGGATCTGTGCCCCAGAGAACAGCTTCATGACCGGCCAGGCCGTCTCGATTGATGGCGGGCTTACGGCGGTTTGATCAAGCTGGTTTAGAGGCTGTCAGCTCGGACAAACTCTCGCGCAGAACGGCCTTCATCAGCTTGCCGTTTGCGTTGCGCGGCAACGGGTCGTCCCGGAAGATGAACCGGTCGGGCAGCTTGTAGTCCGACAACCTCTCTGCGCAGAACCCACGCAGCGCGTCGGCGTCGGCTGAGCCCTCCGCATGGATGATGGCGAGAACCTTCTCGCCGAGCACTGGATCGGCCATCGGCAAGACGGCCGCCTCAACCACGGCTGGATGGGCTGCCAGCGCGTTCTCGACCTCGGCGCTAAACACCTTGTAGCCACCGCGATTGATCATGTCCTTCTTACGGTCGAAGACACGGAGATAGCCGTCTGCCGACAGCGACCCGATATCCCCGGAACGCCAGAAGCCGCCGATAAAGGATGCTTGTGTCGCCTCGGGCTTGTTCCAATAGCCCGACACGACCATTGGGCCTGCGATCCAGACTTCGCCGGTTTCGCCGGGCGCGACCTCGCGGCCAGCATCATCCATGACGCGGATCTCGCCGCAGAGCACCGCCTTGCCGACGCTGTCGGTATGCGCTTCTGGGTCGCCGAGCGGCATGAGTGTCGTTGGAGATGTGGTCTCCGTCGCGCCATAGGCATTGGCGAGGTTGAGGCCTGGAAGCTGGTCGGCCAGAGCTTTGATCGTTGCCGGCGGCATCGGCGCGCCGCCATAGGAGCCCACGCGCCAGGCCGACAGATCGTAGTCACGCAACTCAGCCCGCAAGAGGCAGAGATTATACATCGCCGGCACCATGACAGTCGTCGTCATGCGCTCCGTCGCGGCGAGGGCAAGAAAGTCATGGACATCGAACGCGGTCAGGACCAACACCGCACCGCCGACCGACAGTGGCGCCATGATGCAGGCGATGAGGCCGGTCACATGGCTCGCCGGCACCGCAAGCCCCGACCGGTCCTCGGGCCCGAGGGCGAAGCCATGGCGGAAATGCAGGCAAGAATGGACGATGTTGAGATGGGTCAGCATCGCGCCTTTGGGGTTGCCCGTTGTGCCGGACGTGTAGAGGATGACGGCGGTGTCTTCCTCGCGCGCCTGCGGAGCGGGCAGGGTTGTGAGCCCACGCGCGATGATCCGGTCCAGACTGTTGGCCGCATCGGGATGATCGCCGATCGACATGCGCACCTTAAGATCGGGCACGTTCGTGGCATCGGGCAGCCGGTCGGCGAGCTCGGCTTCGTAGACCAAACCCGCCGCGCTGCAATCGTTGAGCATGTAGGACAATTCCGGCGCCCGGCCGCGCGTGCTCATCGGTACCGCGATCAGCCCGGCGCGGATCGCGGCGAGCAGGGCTGCCACGAACTCCCAGCGATTGCCGATCAGAAGGCCGAGCCGGTCGCCGGGATCGAGCCCGAGATCGCGATAGCCAGCCGCCAAGGCGGTGACCTTTTGATCCAGGTCCGCGAAGGTCAGCCGGTGCGTGCCATCGATAATGGCATCACGGCCAGCGTGTTCAGCTGTGACCGCGCGCATCATGTCATCAACCGTTTCGTGCCGCTCGGCGAAACAGGTCACGACCCGATCGCTGTAATGGCCTTCGCGATGCAGGGCAGGCAAGCTGACGCTCTCGGCGGCCATTGTCGGACCTCAGGTGTTACTCAGCCGCCAAGCGGTCGGGCAGGGTGTAGTATGCCGCGCCGCGCCCGAGATGCTCGCGGGCGTGCTTAAGTTCGCGCCGCGCCACCGAGCGGATGTGCACTTCATCCGGTCCGTCGATGAAGCGTAGCGCCCGGCCCCAGGTCCACAGGAAGGCCAGAGGCGTGTCGGGCGTCAGGCCCATGGCGCCGAAGACCTGCATCGCCCGGTCGAGCACCTGGGTTTGCAAGCGCGGCACGATGACCTTGATCGCGGAGACTTCGTTGCGGGCCGCGCGATTCCCCTCGGTATCGATCAACCAAGCAGCGCGCATCACATAAAGCCGCGCCTGATCGATCTCCATCCGCGACAGGGCGATCCATTCGGCGACCTGGTCATGCTCGTAGAGATGCTTGCCGAAGGTCTTGCGCTCTATGGCGCGCTCACAGGCGAGTTCCAGCGCAAGCTCGCATTGGCCGATCGAGCGCATGCAATGATGGATGCGCCCCGGCCCAAGCCGTGCCTGGGCCAGCGCAAAGCCTGCGCCCTCTTCGCCGAGAAGGTTCGAAGCTGGCACGCGGACAGTCTCGAACACCATCTCGCAATGCCCCTCAGGCGCCACGTGATGCATGATTGGCAAGTTGCGCACGACTGTGACACCAGGCGTATCCATCGGCACCAGTATCATGGAGTGGCGGCGGTGCGGGTCGGCATTGTCCGACGGGTCCGAGACGCCGAGCACGATGGCGAGCTTGCAACGCGGATCCGCGGCGCCGGTGATGAACCACTTCCGGCCGTTGACGACATAGTCGTCGCCATCACGCCGGATCGAGGTTTGGATGTTGGTCGCGTCAGACGAGGCGACATCGGGCTCGGTCATGGCAAAGCATGACCGGATCTCGCCGTTCAGCAGCGGGTCGAGCCAGGCCGTGCGCTGCTCGGGCGTGGCGAACATGTGGAGAAGTTCCATGTTCCCGGTATCAGGTGCCGAGCAATTGAACACCTCGGACGCCCAGAAAATGCGGCCCATAATCTCGGCCAGCGGGGCGTATTCGAGATTGGTGAGCCGCGTTCCAGGCTCGTCGTTCGTCAGTGCCGGCAGGAACAGGTTCCAAAGGCCCTCGTCTTTGGCGAGTTGCTTGAGCGGCTCGACACAGGCCGGCGGATAAACGCCTGCTTCCGTCTCGTGCAGCCACTCCTTGTTGGCTGGCACCACGTAGCGGTCCATGAAGTCGCGGACACGGGCTTTGAGGTCCTCGACCTTCGGCGCGTGCGAGAAGTCCATTGGCGATCTCCTGCGTTCAGAACGACGGGCCTATCAAGCCGGCTCTGGCTCGGCTGTGGCGGTGATGTTGGCACCACGCTCGATAATGAATTCGCGGTCAAACAGCGTCTGGGAGTGGTTCAGTTCCGACTGGCTAACGATGACCGACAGGCTCTTGTCGCGCAGGCCGAAGATCACCTCGGACAGGCGTTGGCTCAGTGCTGGTGCGACGCCTTCGAAAGGTTCGTCGAGCAGAAGAAGCCGTGTACCGGCGGCGAGCGCGCGACCAAGCGCCACCATCTTCTGCTGCCCGCCAGACAGAAGCAGTGCGCGGCGCTTCGCCATCTCTTTCAGCTCTGGCAGGATCTCGAAAACGATGTCGAGCCGTTCGGCGCTGTCGAGCGCCGGCGTCACCCAGGTCGGGAGGAGGATGTTCTCTTCGACCGTCAACTCGGGGATCAAGCCACGATCTTCCGGCATGTAGCCGATGCCGAGGCCGGCGCGGTGGTGGATTGGAACGGAAGCCATATCGTTGCCGTCAAGCGCGATCGTGCCTTCGCGAAGGGACACGATTCCCATCACAGACCGCATGAAGGTGGTCTTGCCGGCACCGTTGCGGCCAGTGAGACCAACCATCTCACCATCTTCGAGGGTGAGCGAGAAACCGCGCAGCGCCTCGACGGCGCCGATCATGACATGGGCGTTGTCGACTTTGAGCATTTCGGACACCCCTATTTCGCGGTTCCGGTGACATAGCGCTGCACGCGGATGTCGGAGAGCACTTCGTCGGGGCGGTCATCAGCGATGATCTCGCCGGCATAGAAGGCCAGGATACGGTCGGCGTAGCGGGTCACGATGTCCATGTCGTGCTCGACGAAGAGCACCGTGACCGGCTCGCTGCTGACGGCTGCCATGACCGTATCCATCAGGCCGAACTTCTCTTCCGAACTGACGCCGCTGGTCGGCTCGTCGAGTAACAACACCTTGGGATGTCGAACGAGCGCCATAGCGATGTCGAGAAGCTTGCGCACCCCGCCGGGCAGTTCAGAGACAGGCCGGTCGGCATAGGCGCCTATGTCGAAGCGTTCGAGAAGCTCTGCGACCTGCGCATCCGCGCCTTCGGCACCAACCGGCTTGAAGAAGGAGAAGTTGGGCCGCGACGCGCCCACTGCAATCATGAGATTCTGCCGTGGGGTCATGCCCTCGCACAATTGCGGGATCTGGAACGAGCGGCAGACACCCATCTGGGTGATCTGTCGCGGGTTCTTCCTGGTGATCGGCTGGCCGTCGAGAAGGATCTCGCCGGTATCTGGCGTCAGATAGCCGGTGACCATGTTGACGAAGGTGGTCTTTCCGGCGCCATTCGCACCGATCAGCGACAGCCTTTCCCCGGTCGCGACATCGACGTCAATGTTTGCCGCGGCGACGACCGCGCCGAAGGTCTTGTTGAGGCCCTTGGCCTGCAATACGGGCGTATCGGTCATTCGGCGGGCTCTTTGCGTTGCGACAGCTCTTGGGGGGCCGGGTCGGTGGCTTGGCTGTTCTTTCCGCCGAAGCGTTTGCGCAGCTCGTCGAAGATCGATCCCAAGCCGTTCGGCAGGAACAGGATCACCGCCAGCAGGAACGCACCGAGGAAGAACTGCCAGGTATCGGGGAAGTAGCGGTTCGAGAATGAACGCACGAGTTCGAGAATGAACGAGGCGATGAAGACCGCAGCCACGCTGGCATGGCCGGCAAGGATCGCGATGAAGACGAACTCGCCCGACGTCGTCCAGAACGAAAACAAGGGATCGACATGGCCGAGCGTCAGGCCATTGAGTGTGCCACCGAGGCCGCCGAGGCCGGCCGCGATGGCGAAATTGCGCACCGTGATGTTGAACACCGAAGTGCCGAGATATTCGACACGCAATTCGTTTTCACGCACCGCCTGAGCGACGAGGCCGGGCATGGAATCGAAGTAGAACCGGCACAGGGTTGCTGCCACCGCGCATACCATAACTGCGACGCCATAGAGCGCCATATCGGCGGTCCAAAGTTCCGGTGCCCAGCCGAGGAAGGTTGGCTGCGGTACGTTGAAGCCGTCAGACCCACCAATCCAGTTCTGCTTGACGAGGATCCCGTAGAGCACCATCGACAGTGCCAGCGTCAGCATGGCGAAGAAGATGCTGCGATAGCGCGCCAGCAGCGGCGCCACGATCAACCCGACCAGCGTGCTGGCGGCTCCACCGATCACGAGCAGTGCAAAGACATCCGTGATGCCGGCGCGGCTCGCGATCAGGCCCGACGTGTAGGCGCCGATGCAGTAGACCAGCCCCTGCCCGAAGGACACCAGACCGCTGCGCATCAATACGACGATGCCGAGCGCGACGAGGCCATAGCCTGCGGCCTTGGTCGCCGTGAACAGCATCCAGTTCGGAAGTGCGAAGCCAATGGCGAACAGGAGGCCGCCGCCGATCAGGCCGGCCAGGATGGTGCGGGATGCGGTTGATTGGGTCATCGGTCACACCTTCCGAGCTTGGACGCGCTGGAACAGGCCTTCCGGGCGGAAGATCAGCACCACGGCCATCACGAGGTAGACGATGAAGATCTCTGCTTCGGGGAATTCATAGATCGCGGTGGCGCGCGCGATACCCACGATCAGTGCGCCGATCGCGGCGCCTGGAATGCTGCCGAGTCCGCCAATGATCACCACCGCAAACGACAAGATGATCACACTGACGCTGATGCCAGGCTGCACCGAAATCAGCGGTGCCGTGAAGGCGCCCGCAAGGGCTGCCAGGAACACGCCGACGAAGAAGGCCAACAGATAGACCTTGGCGACATTGACCCCCATTGCCGCGCTGACTTCGCTCGAATGGATCACGGCGCTGACGATTTTTCCGATGCGCGTCCGATTGAGGCCGAACCAGACGGCAAGGCCGCAGACGACCGCGAGTACGATCAGCATCAGATCGTAGCCGACATAAAACAGGCCGGCGAATTCGACATTGCCGAAGAGCTGCCGTGGCTCGAAGACGAAATAGGGGTTCACCCCCCAGATCATCTTCTGCACGTCTTCAAGCATCAGGAAGACGGCATAGGTGACGAGCAGGATCAGCACCTCGTCACGGCCGTAGAACAGGCGCAGCAGGCCGCGTTCAAGGATCGGCGCGATGACGATGGCGACGGCAAGAGCGGCGATCAGCATCGCCAGAAGGCTGAACGGCGCCGGCAGCCCAAAGCCGTTGAACAGGGCCACGGCGGTCGCGGCGGAATAGGCGCCAATGGCGTAGAGCCCACCATGGGCGATGTTCAAAATGCGCAGGACCCCAAAGATCAGCGTCAGCCCAAGCGCGACGATGAACAGCCAGGAGGCATAGATCGTGCCATCCACAAGGATGCTCAGAACGGTTTCCATGAAGGGGCCTCTTGCTCCCGGCGGTCACATGTCTAAGGGCGATCGGAGCCACTCGTGCCGCCGGAACGCTGGCGGCCGCATCGGCCGATCGGATCATATGGTAGGTCAGGGGCGGCCTTCAGGCGGCCGCCCCGTATTCATTGCGACGTGTCAGATCACTCGCAGACCGCGCCGGGGAAGCCGGCATTGATCCAGTCGATGCTGTCTTGATCGGCGGGCGGGTTCACGCACTCGGCGTTGAAGCGAACGATGTCGCCAATGGTGATGTTGCCGTCATCATCGAGCATCGTGCGACCAATAGCGGTTGGCTGGATTGCCTGATGGCCATCGGCCAGCGCCATGGAGATCATGCCGGCCGGGCTTTCCCACTCAAGACCGCGCAATGCCTCGCGGATCTCGTCGGTGGTCGGTTTGGTGCCACCATTGGTTTCCATGGCCGTCTCGATCGCAGTCTTCAGACCAAGGATTGCCTGTGCCATGCGATAGGGCGCCTGAACCGGAATGACATCGAACTCGGCTTCATAGGTCTCCATCCACCAATTGTTCAGCGGCGTGTCCGGCGACAGAAGGCCATAGGCGCCGCGCGCACCGATGATCGCACCCTCCGGCATGTTGTTGCCGAGCGGGGGCAGAACGTGGTCGGCTGCGCTGAGCACGACCTGCGAGCGTTCGAACATACCGCGCGGTGCCGATTGCAGGATCATGCCCTGAAGGTCGCCGCCCCATAGCGAGGAGTGGATGACATCGGCATTCTCGCGCATCAGTGCCGAGATCTCGGTGCCGTATTGTCCCGCGCCGAAGGCTGGGAACAGTTCGGCCTGGACTTCGGAGTCCGGGTAGACCTGCGCCATTGCTGCAGTGAAGTCGCGCCAGCTGTCATGACCCCAGGCATAGTCCTGGTTGATCCCGGCAATCGAGGTCACGTCCATGCCGCTGGCGCTGAGATAGCGGGCCAGCGCCACGTTATCCATCGTCGCATGGGCGGCCGTTCGGAACACATACTCGTATTCGCCATCCTCGAAGACGCGCGGCGTGCCGCAGTCATACAGGATCGTCAGAGCCTGCAATTCGTCCGCGACCGGTGAAATGGCGAGGCAATCGCCCGAGCTGACATAGCCAACGACGGCGTCGACGCCTTCGCGCTGGACGAGATTGCGGAATTCCTGAACCTGTTTGGTTGCGCCGCCCGCCTCGTCAATGACGATCGGCTCGATCTGCATGCCGCCGAAGCCGACCGTGTCATAGGGGGCCGGCACCTCGCCCGCATTCAACTTCTCGATCAGAAGTCGCCCGCCGTCCCAGGCCGGCACGCCGAAGCTTTCAGCCGCCTGGCCGGAGAGGAACGTCACGACGCCGATCTTGAAGGTGTCTTCCTGGGCCGACGCCTGGCCGGCAAAGGGGATGGTCAGTGCAAGAACTGCCGCGCCCGCGACAAGCACACTCTTAAGTGCGCGTGTTTCAGTTTGATGCGTCCTCATGTTGCATTTCTCCCAGATTTTATGGTTGTCGATTGGATGCTTGTTATTGCGGCCGTCCCGGCATCTTCGGACGGGTTCGGCCGGATCTTTGATCGAGGCCGCGTCTTGCGACCGATGCGCCCTCCTAGTGTTTGACGGTCTCCAGAAGCAAGGCCATGCCCTGGCCGCCGCCCATGCACATTGAGATCACGGCATAGCGTCCGCCAGTATCCTCAAGATGCTGCAAGGCGACGAGCACCATGCGTACACCTGTGGCGCCGGGCGGATGGCCGATCGAGATGCCGCCGCCATAAAGGTTCGTCCGGTCTCGAGGCACGCCCAGCTGGCTCTCGGCATGAAGGTTCACCGCGGCAAACGCCTCATTGATCTCGAAATAGTCTATGTCGTCGACACTTAGATCGCGGCGGTCGAGAAGCTTGGCGATCGCCGGAACGGGACCACAACCCATGATGCGCGGCGGCACACCGACGATCGTCCAGTCGACCAGCTTGGCGCGCGGCGCCACGCTTTCGTCATCAAGCGCGGCCCGATCCCCGACCACGATGAAGGCCGCACCATCGGTGACGCCGCTCGAATTGCCCGGCGTTACCCGGCCGCCCTCGCGGAACACAGGCTTCAACTTGCCGAGTTTCTCCAGCGTCACTTGAGGTCTGGGAAACTCGTCGGCCTCCATCATCCGGGTGGTTTTACCGTCCTTCACCTCGATCGGCGCGATCTGCTTGGCGAGAAAGCCTGAGTCCATTGCGACCCCGACCCGCTGTTGGCTCGACAGCGCGTAATCGTCCATCGCGTCGCGTGTGTATTGGAAATCGTCTGCGAGATTTTCCGCCGTCTCGCCCATCAACTCGTCGGAAAACGGATCCCGATAGGCCCAGTCGAGCGTGTCGTGCATCGACTGCTCGCCGCGCACGGCTCCCCAGCGGCTCGAGGTCAGGACATAGGGACCGCGTGAAAAATTCTCACCGCCACCGGCGAGCGCGATCCTGCTTTGCCCGGCGATGATTTGCTCTGCCGCCGATAGGATTGCCTGGGTGCCCGATCCGCAGGCGCGCGAGACATTCATCGCGGCGCTTTCAACCGCCATGCCGACATTCAGCGAAATGACGCGGCTTGCGAAATAGCCGTCATGGTCGACCGGCAATACATTGCCCCAGACGAGGTGATCGACCTTGTCAGCGCCGAGCCCAGCCTTATCGAGACATGCAGCAGCCGCATGCTCGCCAAGCTTGGCCATCGGTGTATCGCGCAAGGATTTGCCGAAGTCTCCGAACGGGGTCCGCATGCCGCCGGCCAGGACGATCTCCGTCATAGCGTGCTCCGTGTTTCGGCGCGCTGACCGCGCCCATTCGCATTGGATGGGCCGTCGAAACGGCCAATCGGAAGGTCGATGTCGATGTTGGCCATGTCATAGCCACGGCGGAAGTCAGCGATGTGCTTGCGCATCCACTCGCCCGCCAACTCGGCATTGCCTGCCTTCAGTGCCGCCAACACCTTGCCATGGGCTTCAACAAGGCGGTGGCCGGACTGGGGTAGATGCGGTGCCAGGACATCCATGGCCGGAAACAGCAAGAGAGCCGCCGGCTCGCGGGCCAGAAGCCAGGCGCGGTTTCCGGTCGCCTCGGCGATCATGCTGTGAAAGTCCATATCGAGCTGGGTGAAGCTCTCGCCGTTGGCGACGGCGTCATTTGTCAGCGCCAAATTCTCTTCCAGCGCCGCGATCTGATCCGATGAGATACGTTCTGCCGCCAGTCTGGAGACGCTCGGCTCGGTCACCATCGAGAGTTCCCACAATTCGCGGAACGTGACCTGTTGCAAGACAAGCGCACGGGTAGCCCGCGATGACAGATCTTCCTGGCGTGGGATCGCGGCAAACAGCCGCCGGCCTTCCTCGCGGCGCACCAGGCCAGTCTCTTCCAGCAGGCGCAGACCTTCGCGGGCTGTGGACCGGTTGACGCCAAGCTGTTCGGCAAGATCGGTCTCTGACGGGAGGCGTTCGCCGGGCTGGATCCGACCGGAGAGGATTTCCTCCTCGATGGTTTCAAAGACGACACGATAGGCCGGCGCTATGCCAAGCTTGGCAAAGCGCGGTTCTGATACCGCGCCTCCGCCTTGCCGCGCACTATTGCTGCGCGCCTCATCCCTGCTCGTCGCGTTCCGGGACATACACCCGGTCTCCCCTTAAGCGTCTTCTCCCAATCAATCGGTCGGGCATCCATGCCCTTATTGGTCGATCTGACTCTTGTTCGATTGTTGGACAAACGGACGCTAGGCAGAATTCCGTAGATGGTCAACGAAATCATGTGCTGCGCTGCAAACAGCGCGCGTGAGCCACGGTGGTGCCAAACATCGGCACGGTTGCGGGGGGCGTCATCCGGTCAACGACACCCTCATTCTTAAGAGGCTGCGTAGGCCGTAAGTTGCGTCATGCGTTTCGGAGGATGGGCATGAGGCACAAACGTGCTGCCGATCCTTCGAGATGCGGGCTCCTCAGGGTGAAGCCATTCCCGTCACCTTGGGTTTGCTTAGATACCGTCGCCATAGTCGAACCAGCCACGGTTGGCCTTGCGGCCGTCGCGGCCCGAGCGAACCATCTGCTTCAGGATCGGCCTTGGCATGAAGCGCGGGCCGTAGGCATCGTGCAGGATCTCTTGCACCTGCAAGGAGAGACTGTTGCTGACCTGATCCATCAACTCGTAAGGCCCGACCGGGTGGCCGAGGCCGAGCTTGCAGGCTGTGTCGATGTCTTCGGGGCTCGCGACGCCTTCCTCGACGAGCCGGTTCGCCTCGATCCAGAAGATGTGCAGTAGCCGGTTGACGGCGAAGCCCGTGACATCCTTGACCCGGATCGGCGTTTTCCCTGCAGCCCGGCAGGTTTCCATCGCTGCCGCCACGGTGTGCTCGCTCGTATCGAAACCAGGGATAACCTCGACGAGTTGCATCCGTGAAACCGGTGAGAAGAAATGCATGCCGACGACGCGCTGACGGCGGGGTTCGGACAAATAGCCCGCAAGCACCGAAATCGAGATCGATGAGGTATTGCTGGCAAGGATTGTGGTGTCGTCTGTGATTTCCTCAAGCTTCAGCAGGATGTCCGCCTTCACCGCCTCGTCCTCATACACCGCTTCGATCACAAGCTCGCGGTCTGAAAGGGCTGTGATGTCCTGACCCATGGTCAGGCGTGCCCGTGCAGTGTTCGCTTGCTCTGCGGTGTAGATCTCGCGCGTCACCCCCTTGTCCAGAACGGTCTCGATCCGCTGCCGAGCGCGGTCGAGTTGGTCAGCGCTGGTATCGGTCAAGATGACGTCGGCACCCGACAACGCAACGACCAGCGCGATCTCGGTTCCCATCATGCCGGCGCCGACGACGCCGATCTGGTCAAATTGCATGGTGAGCCTCCAAAGCTGCATTATTTGAGTGTTGCTAAAACCAGTCCGCCTGCATTGTCAGGGCGGTGTCGTCCAACTGGTCGAGCAGGTCGGCAAGCGGTTTGATCTTCGGCAGATCGAACCGGATCACATAGCGGCAGGTTTGCAACTTACCGCGATAGAAGTCCGCCTCCGGTCCTTCCATCGTTACATCCAGCACATCCACCGCGACCTTGGCCTGCCACAGCCAGATCCAGGCCAGCGTGATGTGGCCGGCCAGTGTCATGTAGCCGGATGCATTGGCCAGAAAGGCCCGGTCGCCAATCTTGCTGCGTGCTTCCAGGAGCCGTGCCGTCACAGTTTCCCAGCGGTTCAATGCATCGGCGAGTGCGGACGCTTCCTCCGCGAGGTGGTCATGCGGTCCGGCAGAGGCCGTCGCACGCATTTCATCGATGAGCGCGCGAAACGCCGCGCCGTCCTGTTGGCGCACCTTGCGGCCGAGAAGATCGATCGCCTGGATGCCGTTGGCGCCTTCATGGATCGGGTTCAGCCGATTGTCGCGATAGAATTGTTCGACGGGATGGTCACTTGTATAGCCAGAGCCGCCGAGCACCTGGATTGCGAGATCATTGGCTTCAAGGGCGCGCTCCGACAGATAGGCCTTGTAAATCGGCGTTAGAATATCGAGCAGCAGGCTGGTCTTGTCACAAGCGTCCTGGTCAGCAGCTTCTGCTTTGCGGTCGACCAGGAGCGCGAGATAGAGCCCAAGTGCCAGCCCGCCTTCGCCGACCGCTTTCTGGATCAACAGCATGCGCCGGACATCGGCGTGCTCGATCAGCGCGACCTGAGATGTGTCTGGTGACTTGTCATCGGGATGGCGGCCTTGCCTGCGGTCGCGCGCGTAGTCCAGCGCATGGAGATAGCCGGTGGCGGCAAGTGCCGAAGCCCCCATTCCAACGCCGATCCGCGCCTCGTTCATCATGTGAAACATGTAAGCGAGCCCCTGACCTTCCGCGCCGATCAGTTCGCCGATGCAGTCGCCACGCTCACCAATCGAGAGCACGGTATTGGTTGTCCCGCGATAGCCCATCTTGTGATTGAGGCCGATGACCCGGACATCATTGTCGCTGCCGACGGAGCCGTCGTTCGCTACCCGATCGCGCGGCACGACAAAGAGCGACAGTCCTTTGACGCCTGGCGGGGCGTTCTTCGTACGGGCCAGCATAAGATGGACGATCGTTTCCGACATCTGATGCGCGCCACCCGAGATCCACATCTTGTCGCCGGTCAGGTGATAGCGGCCGCCGCCAAGGAGCGTCGCCGTCGTGTGGATATCGTCCAGCGACGAGCCGGCCTGCGTCTCCGACAGCGCCATGGTGCCGAAGAAACGTCCCTGCAGCATAGGCGCCAGGTAACGTCGCTTCTGGTCCGTGCTGGCAAAGCGCTGAAGCAGGTTAGCCGCTGCGATTGTCAGGAAGGGATAGGCCGTGGTCGACAGGTTGGCGGCCTGGAACCAGGCGAAGCAGGCCTGCGCCACGACCCAGGGCAATTGCATGCCGCCATCGGCCTCATCGAAGCTTGCCGCGGTGAAGCCTGCCTCGTTGAACGCGTTGAGCGCCTGGCTGATCTCCGGGATCATCTCGACACGACCGTCGGCAAGGCGCGGTTCGTTCAAATCGCTCGCGCGATTGTGTGGCCTAAAGTGAGCTTCCGCGATCTGGCGAGCGGTCTCGAGTGCTGCGTCAAAGGTGTTGCGGTCATGGTCCTTGAAGCGCTCAAGCTGTGTCAGCGTCGTGACGTCGAGCATCTCATGGAGGACGAAGTGGATGTCGCGGGGGTTCAGAATCGTAGTCGTCATTCGGGCGCTCTTGGATATGGCGAGGCCGTATCATGATGGCGCTGATCCGTCCGTCGACCAGTGCTGCGTCATGCATGGAGTTTATGCAAAGGCTGTTGCAGGCTACTAAAGATCTCTTGGGCGATCCGTCATCTGAACCCAGTTTCTTGGCTTGTCGGCGCGGTGCGCCAGCACGCCCGCGTCCGCCAAGAAGCGTGCGATGTCATCGATCACTGTATCTGCCGTTTCCTGGGTCAAGACCGTTAGGGTTAGCTGCACGCCGCCTGTTGAGGTCGAGATGAACGGCTGAAACTGAGGTCGGCCATCTTCGGAGTCCCGGCTTCGGAGCACGTAAAGTTCTTCCACCTCATCGAACGGAATGGTCCAGCCCTTGGCGCTCGACGACAACGCGCGGCGAACCTCCACGATGCGGCGATCCGCATCGAGTGTTACCCAACTGCGGCGGAGGAGAAGCAGGCCCCAGCCCACCAGCAGAACCGCACCGAGAACTGAAATGAGACCGATGACGAGTCCGTTCTGCGCTGTTGTGGCCGGTGTCACGATCACAAGCCAGCCTGCCGCAACGGCGAAAATAATCGCCGCCGCCCACCGAGTGCCTGGATCGGCGATAACAAGCCTCTGCGGTGTGCGCTCCTGGATCTCCATAGCCACTTCGCACAGATCTTGCTCGGCGTCAGAGTGATCCATTCGATACCATCAGCATTTGATCTTCGCCATCGCTGGATCATAAAGCGGCTTCAGGGACGCCACAGCGTCGACCCGCTCGCCGGCGATTTCGATCTGCCATCGACCTTGCGACACGATCTCGGCCGTTAGCGGCACGTCGAGTTCGACAAAGCCGATGCCGACCGCGCCGCCAAGCGAATGGCCATAGCCGCCGACCTGCAGATAGCCGACCTGGTCGCCGTCCAGATAGATCAGTTCCAGACCATGGAGCAGCGGGTCTGGGTCCTTGAGCAAGAATTGCAGCATTCTGTTTTTTGGCGTGCCTTGAGCTTTGATCTCCGCAAGCACGTCACGGCCGATGAAGCCATCCGGCTTGTCGAGCTTGACCGCAAAGCCCAAGCCTGCCTCGATCGGGTTGTCGGTGTTGTCCACATCGATGCCGAAGTCGCGATAGGCCTTCTCAAGCCGCAGCGAATTCAGGGTCTGCATACCAGCGTTTTGGACGCCGAGATCGCGTCCGGCGTCCATCAGCAAATCATAGGTTTGCACGGCCTGCGTGGTGGGGACATGCAACTCCCAGCCAAGCTCGCCGATGAAGGTCACGCGATAGGCCAGGACCACCGCATAACCGACATCGATTTCACGTGCGGTCATGAACGGAAAACCGTCATCGGTCAGGTCTGCGCCCGAGACGCGCTGCAACAGTTCACGTGACTTCGGCCCGTGCACATTGATCTGTGTGCGGCCCGCCGTGACGTCGGTGACGGTCACGAACTCGTCGGGACCAATGTGTCGGCGCAGGCGCATTTCGGTATGGCCATGTGAGTTCTCGCCAACCACGACCATGAACTTGTCTTTGGCCAGCCGGGTGACGGTCAGGTCCGCCTCGAAGCCGCCACGCTCATTGGTCCAGGCTGTGTAGACAACGCGGCCCGGCGCAACGTCGACCGCGTTGCAGCTGAGCCGTGACAGCAGGGCGCAAGCGTCACGCCCCTGAACGAGGAAGCAGGACATTGACGTCATATCCATAATGATGACGTCTTCGCGGGCCGCGCGGTGCTCTTCGGCGTGCCAGTCGAACCAGGTCTGGCGAAACCAGCTCAGCGTCTCGATCTTGGCTTGGTCCGGGGACGGTGCGAACCAGTCCGGCTGTTCCCAGCCATGACCTTCGATGAAGTAGGCGCCTGCGGCCTTGAGCCGGTCATAGAGGACGGAGCGTTTCACGTTGCGCGCTGTTTTTGGGCTCTCATTGTGGAAGTGCTGACCAAACAGCTTTCCGAGCAGTTCGGGCGTCCGGTCACGGCGGAAGGCCGGCGTGGCCTCCGATTTGGTGAAGCGGTTGACATTGATGCCGGTGACGTCGATGGGCGCTAGGCCATCGACGATCCAGTGGGCCAGCGTCATGCCGGTGCCAGCGCCATTGAGGATACCGAGCGAGTTCATGCCGCAGGCGACCCAGAGATTGCGCAATTCTGATACAGGTCCAACCAGCGGCGCGAGGTCGGGTGTGAAGCTCTCCGGCCCGCAGAACAGTTTTCGCACGCCGTAGTTCATCGTCTCGGGGACACGCGAATACGCCTTTTCCAGATCAGACCCGATGCGGTCCCAATCGGGTTCGATCTCGCCGAACTGAAAGTCATCGGGGATGCCGTCGAGTTGCCAGGCAGCACCTCGCGGTTCGAACAGCCCCAGCATCATCCCGCCAACCTCCTCGCGGTAGTAGGTATAGGTCGATGGGTCTTCGAGGACGGGCAGATCGCGCGGCAGACCGGGGATCGTTTCGGTGATCAGGTAGTAGTGCTCGGCGGCCTGTAAGGGCAGGTTGATCCCGGCTTTGGCGCCAAGCTGGCGCGACCACATGCCACCGCAGATCACGACATTTTCCGCCGCGATGGTCTGTCCGTCCTCCGTCCGGACTCCAGTCGCCGTGCCGGTCTGGCTGAGGATCTCGGTAACGCGTACGCCTTCGATGATGCGCGCGCCGCCCATCCGCGCGCCCTTGGCGAGTGAGGTCGTGACATCGACAGGGTTCGCCCGGCCATCCTCGGGGATGTAGAACGCTGCCTTCACATCCGAGAGGTCGCCGATTGGGAACATCTCCTGAGCTTCTCTTGGAGATATCTCATAGCAATTGATGCCGAAGCGGCGCATGAACGGCGCAATCCGGCGCATCTCATGGACGCGTTCGTCATTGTTGGCGATCTGCAGATAGCCGACGTCTCGGAAGCCGGTGGATACGCCGGTCTCCTCTTCAAGCTGGGCGTAGAGATCACGGCCATGGGTGTAGATCGCGCATTCTGCTTCAGATTTCAGAAGACCGGCCACGATCAGCCCCGCCGCATGCCATGTCGTGCCAGAAGTGAGCTGCCCCTGTTCGAGAACAACGACATCGCGGTGCCCGAGCTTGGTCAGGTGATAGGCTGTGTTGCAGCCTATGGAGCCGCCGCCAATAATGACGGTCTGGGCATGGCTCGGCAGAGCATCTGACATGATATCTTCCTGATAAAACACATGCGAAACCGGGGGGCGTGGACAACCGCCAACGTACCACATGGGCAAGTTGGCGGTTGCCACGGCTCAGCCCCCCGGGGCGTCAGTCGATTGGACAGCTGGAGTGCTTAGGCGCTCCAAGCATATGGTTCGCCGCAACTCTGGACACGAAGTCGATTCCCACGTCCATTGGAATTGCTTGCAGATCATGCGTCGAGATCGATCCAGATCGTTTTGAGTTCGGTGTATTGTTCGTGAGCGTGGATGCCATTGTCGCGGCCGCCGAAGCCAGAGGCCTTGAAGCCGCCGAAGGGCGTCGAGATTTCGCCTTCGGAATAGGCGTTCACACCGACAGTGCCCGCCTTGAGCTTACGGGCATAGCGGTGCGCCTTGCCGATGTCGCGCGTGTAGAGCGTGGCTGCCAGGCCATATTGTGTTGCGTTGGCCAGCGCGACCGCCTCGTCATCGCTCGACGCCTTGGTGACACCGACCACGGGTCCGAAGATCTCCTCCTGGAAGATGTCCATGTCCCGGGTCACGTCAGCGAAGACCGTTGGCTTGAACAGCAGACCACCAGCACCTACGCCGCCATGGGTTACGCGCGCGCCTTGGCTCTTGCCGGTGTCGACCAGACCTGAAACCTTTGCGAAGTGCGCGTCACTGACCAGAGGTCCGTTCTGCGTTTCCGGGTCGAGCTGATCGCCGAGCTTCCAGCCGGCGGCCTGCTTGGCCAGTTCCGCGACCAACTCGTCATAGATGGCTTCATGCGCGATGATCCGGCTGTTGGCGGTGCAGTTTTCGCCCATGTTCCAAAAAATGGCGTTGGCTTGGATCTCAGCGATCTTGGCGATGTCCCCAGCGTCTTCGAGCACCACGGCCGCTGACTTGCCACCCATTTCGAGACAGACTTCCTTCATGTTCGATTGGGCTGCGTATTCGAGGAACTTCCGTCCCACCTCCGTCGAGCCGGTGAAGGTGATGGCATCGACATCTCGATGCCGGCCGAGCGGTTCACCGGCATCCGGGCCCATGCCGGTTACAACGTTTAAGACGCCCGGCGGCACGCCGGCCTCCAAGGCCAGTTCACCGAGCCGCAGAGCGGTGAGCGAGGTTTGCTCGGCTGGTTTGACGATCACGGAATTGCCGGTGGCGAGTGCTGGGCCGATCTTCCACGCCATCATCATCAGCGGGAAATTCCACGGCAGCACCGCGCCGACAACGCCGATCGGCTCGCGCACGATCAGCCCAAGCGCGTTCGGTGCTGACGGCGCGATCTGGTCGTAGAGCTTGTCCTGGGCTTCGGCATGCCAGCGAATGCAGTTCGCGGTCTCCGGCACATCGATTTCGAGGCAATCGCTGATCGGTTTTCCGGCATCGATCGCTTCCATCACCGCCAATTCTTCGCTGTGGGTGTCGATCAGGTCCGCCAGCTTGACCAGGATCGCCTTGCGCTCAGATGGGTGAAGGCCCGACCAGCTTTCGCTGTCGAACGCATTGCGGGCCGCGGTGACGGCATTGTGCACGTCATCCGCACCGTTGAGCGGTAGTGCGGCCAAAACCGTCCCATCATGTGGGTTCCTGGTCTCGAACGTCGCGCCGCTCAGGGCGGAAACCCACTTGCCGTCGATCAGGTTCTGACTTGGGTATGTCAAACCCTTGGCGCGGTTGGCATAGTCGACCTTGGTCAGCATGATTTGGTCCCCTGTCGCGGCATGTTTCTTCTTGACGAGCTTAAGTGCTTGACGGCGAGCAATTGCCGTCTTGCTCCGCCGCCAAAGCGACATAAGCTTTGAGCCGGTTTGATGAGCGGAAAGACAGCGCGCAATGCCTCAGCTTCTGAGCCAGTTCGATCTCAAGCCTCGGGTCCAACGCGCCCGCTTTGATCTCGCCTGGGCGGAGTTCATCGCGTATCTCGTCGACAACGATCTGGCTGTGTCCGGCGGGCCGATCTTCAGCCGACAGCCCGACAGCGGATACGACACCGACACGGAGAGATCTCATCGGCTGATGGCCGTGATCTGTTTCCGTAATCAGGCCCAGGCCGACGCCGCCTGGGCGGCGATCGAGGCGGAGACCGCTCCGCTGTCCATTCTGCATCGCCGCGTGTTCGGCTTGGTGCATGATCCGGTCTTTACGTTTTGGTCCGAGGGTTAGAGCAGTTGCGGGAAAAGTGAGAACCGGGTTTCCGTCAGGACTTTTGACAAAACAAACACTTGGGCTGATTGAGTGTTTCCACAAAACGCAGCATCACTCTAACTCACCGCCCTTGCGATGGCTTTTGCATTCGCGCGTCCGCTGAGATAGGCCCCATTGACCAGGGCCGAGACCTCTTCTTCGACGGCTTCGCCGGCAAAGAAAAGCTTGTTTGCGAGCGGTGTGCCGAGATTCTCGCGCGCGTCTTCCGAGCCAGGCCGCACCGCGCCATAGGCGCCGAGTGTCAGGGGGTTTTCCGCCCAATCGGTCTTGAAGCCCTGAACGAAATGCTTGCGCGCGTCACTGCCGACAAGGCGGACAAGCTGTTCCAGCGCGTAGTCGACCACGGCATCCTGTCCCTGCGCTGACAGGTCCCAGGCGAAGGGACCGCCGATATTGCCGAACAGATAGTCATGCCCGCAGGGCCAGGCGACGAAGAAACACGCTTCTCCCGGTTTATCCTCGGGGACGCGGTAGGTGACCCAGTTGTTCTCGCCAAGGCCGAGACGTGCCCCGTCAAACAGCATTGGCACCTTCATCAGAAGGCCCATGGGAATGTCGGCAGCCGCCTGCTGCTTCCAGGCCGGCAAGGCGGGCGTGAAGCGGATGGCGCCGGCATTCAGAACACCCGTCGAGACCGTGATCAGGCACGCCTTCGCTTGAATGACACCGTTCGACGTCTCAACCGCGACACGGGCGCCTGCCCAATCGATGGCCGTCACCTTGGTATCGAGGGCAATCGGCAACCCGTCGGCCAAGGTTGCAATGATCGCCCCCAGGCCTTCCTTGACGATATAGCTTGGCTGGCTTTCCGCCTGTTCCCAGTAGTCGGCGATGGAGACCTGATCGAAGCCGACGCCGTAATCCATGGCTCCGGCCCAGGAGCGCACGGTCGCTGCATAGGGCATGTCGGGAACAACGGAGGCCGCCGACACGTCCTCGCCGGTGTCTTCGCTGATTTGGCCGGCACGATTGAGCGCCCGCTCGATCGCACCCCAGGCGCGGTCATGGGCGGCCCATTCTGTGTCACTGGCACGATTGCCATCAAGGTCGAAGAGATCGGTGCCGGCGCTGGTATGGTTGACCAGTGTGAACCCGCCATCACGCCCGATCTGCGTGAAGGGATTGTTGTTCGAGCCCGAGATCCACGAACAGCCGCGGTCAACGGGCACGCCAAACGTCTCGCTCTCCGTCCAGGCCCGTCCGCCGATGCGGTTCGCGGCTTCGACGATCACGAAGGATACCCCCCGCTTCGTAAGTTCCTGGCCTGCTGCCAGTCCGGCCGCGCCTGCCCCGACGATCACGACATCCGGGTTCGTTGGCAATGTCTGGGCAAGCAGCGGAGTTGCGCCCACTGCTGTCAGCCCGGCAAGAACGGCACGTCGGCCGACTTTCTGGGTCATGGGTTGGCTCCTGGCCGAATAGATGGATCGAGCGCGGCGTAGAACTTGCGCAGATAGGTCGATACCCGCCAGCTACAGACAGTGCCCGCGGGTACGAAGAAGACGTCGCCCGGCGCAAAGCTCTGTTCGGTGCCGTCTTCCTCGACAAGCGTCACATGGCCGTCGAGCACCTGGGCAAATTCATGCCAGGGGAACGGCTCCATGTCGGTGTGCAGTGTTTGCGTATCCCAAAGACCAGCCTCCATATTCCCGTGGTCGTTCTTGAAGAACACCTTTTCACGCTGCGGCGTGCTGGTGCCGGTTAGAAGATCCGCATCGGTGAGGACCATGTCAGGCTCAAGCGTGATGATACCTCCCTCAGCGCTGAGTCCCTGCGGCGTCTCAGCCCGCGGATCGAGATAGGTGACGTAGAACTTCTTCAGATAGCCATCCTGCTTCCAACTCACCGGAATGGCGTTGCGGAAGATGACGCTTTGGCCCGCCTTGGCCGGAACGCCCTTGCCGTCTCCATCAAGCATCTCGAACGCGCCGTCCAGGACGAGAATGAACTCGTCTCCGGGATAGGGGCCAAACGCCTCTTGCATTGTCGTCGTGTCCCAAACACCGACGCTCATGCCAAGCTCTTCGTTCTCGAAATAGACATGCACGTTCTGCTCGGACGGCAGGGTGTGGAAGTCGGCTGGGTCCAGGGTCATCGGTTGAAGACCGTTCGGTCCATTCGGCTCGAAACGTATGATGCGGGGTGTCTCTGGCATTCGGGTCCACCCAATTCTCACGCGCCATCGGTGGCGTGCGTTCACATGCCGGTCCGATTATCTCTTCTATTTCAATGCTGTGCGATTGAGAATCAAATCTCTTGACACACATCCTCAGCACTTCAATGATTGAATGATCATTCAAAACAGGAGTGATTGCAAGGAGCTTTCAGGGAGGTCGACGCGCGACGGAGCAGTCGCCGAGACGGGAAAGGTCCTGAGTGCCCGAAGCGATGGTCAGCACCGGGAAGAGTTGCGGCCGACACCAGACAGAGGAGACCGAACATCATGGACGTTGTCGATCAGTTGGGCGCGATGCGCGAGGGAAAGCTTAGCCGCCGTGCCTTCACGAAAGGGCTCATGGCGGCCGGCGTTGGCCTGACGACGGTGCCGTTGGCGGCACGCCGGGCGCGAGCCTCCGCCGATGACCAGGCCACCTTCTTCACTTGGGGCGGTTACGACATCCCCGAGCTTTTCCAGCCCTATGAGGCGTCAAACGGCGCATTGCCGAACTTCTCGATTTTCGGCGGCTCGGAAGAAGCGCTGACAAAGATGCGTGGCGGGTTCGTCGTCGATGTCGCCCATCCGTGCAACTCCGGCATGCCTCGCTGGGTACAGACCGGGCTTTTCCAGCCGATCGACGTGTCGCGGCTGTCGAATTGGCCGGACGTCATGCCCGAGCTCAGCAACCTGCCTGGAAACGATGCCGAGGGTGGCAATATCTGGATGGCGCCGTTCGACTGGGGGCAGACATCGGTGACCTACCGGACCGATATGTTCGAGCTCGAAGGCGAGGAAAGCTGGGACATGCTGTGGGACGCCCGCTATGGCGGGCGCCTCGGCTCGCTGGCCTCGGGCGGTGATGCCTGGTGGTGCGGTGCCATCAAGGCCGGCGTGCCGTTCGACCAGATTGCGACCGACGAGGCGTTCGACGCGATCTCGGCGATTCTGCGCGAACAGCGGCCGCTGATCCGGGTCTACACGGACGATACGACCACGCTCGAGCAGGCGCTGTCGTCCGGCGAAATGGTCGCGGCCATGACCTGGAACAGCTCGGCGGTTCTGCTTCAGGCCGAGGGTATTCCGGTCAAGTTTGCGCGGCCCAAGGAAGGCGCGCTGACCTGGGTCTGCGGCGTCATGGTCCACAAGGATGCGCCCAATCTCGACCGGGCCTATGATGTGATCGACTCACTGTTGAGCGTCGAGTCCGGCCGCTTCATGATCAATGACTATGGCTATGGTCACTCCAACGCGCGCTCGTTCGACGAATTCGACGAGCAGACCCTCGCCAATCTCGGCTCGAGCAAGACCCCGTCGGACATCCTTGATGCTGGTCATTTCCAGATCCCGCAGTCGCAGGATTGGGAAACCCGGATGAACGAGCTGTTCGAACAGATCAAGGCCGGCTTCTGATCCGGTCCGAGCGCGCCCGCTGGCCACGGTCAGCGGGCTTCGTCTTCCCCGTTTCAGACGCAAAGCCCATGGCCGACACCTCTCTGCCGTCAACGCATGTTGCTCCCGTATCGCAGGCGCGCGGGCGCGGCCTGTCGGCGTTCCTCTACAGGCGTGAATCCGTTCGCGGCTATCTGTTGATGTCACCGACCCTGCTGATTATGTCGGTCGGCATTCTGATCCCGTTCCTGATCCTGCTCGTGATGAGCTTCTGGACACGGGATGGCTTCGACTTCGACACGACGCCCACGGTCAACAACTATCTCCGTGTCTGGTCCGAGCCGATCTTCGGCGCGTTGTTGAGCCGGTCATTTTGGATCTCGGGCATTGCCACGGTGGTGACCGTCGCGCTGTGCTATCCGATGGCCTACTACGTCGCCTTTCACGTCCATAAGCACAAGATGATGTGGATCATCTTGATGACGCTGCCGTTTTGGACGAGCTACCTTCTGCGCGTCTTCGCCTGGAAGGTGATCCTCGGCTATGAAGGCGTGATCAATTCCGGCTTCATGGCGATTGGCTGGATCGAGGCACCGCTCGAATTTCTCCTCTACAGCCAGACGGCGGTCATCATCACGCTGGCCCATGCCTGGGCGGCGTTTGCGATCCTGCCGCTCTATGTCTCGCTTGAGAAGATTGACAAGTCACTGCTTGAAGCCGCCACGGATCTCGGTGACGGGCCCGTCGCGCGCTTCCTGCGCATCACTTTGCCGCTATCGATGCCCGGCGTCATCGCGGCGTCCTTCCTGATCTTCATCCCGACGACCGGCGACTACATCACCCCGGCACTTCTCGGCGGACCGGACGGGGCGATGATCGGCAATCTGATCCAGCTGCAATTTGGCGCGGTGAACAACTGGCCGATGGGGGCGACGCTGTCGATCGTCCTCATGCTGTGGATCGCCGCGATCGCACTGGTGTTCCTCTTCCTGGCCCAAAAAGCTCGGGAGAAGATCGCATGAGCGAGGGGACCTATATCCGGCGGTCCAACCCGTCGCTGCAGGTTTATGCGATCATCTTCCTGATCGTTCTGTATCTGCCGGTGCTGTTCATCCCGTTGTTCAGCTTCAACGATTCCATCTATGTCCGCTTTCCGCTACAGGGCTTCACCTTGCAATGGTATGGTGAACTCTGGACACGCCAGCCGGTCTGGAACGCGCTGTGGAACAGCATCAAGGTCGGCGTCACGGTTTCCCTCATTTCAACCGTTCTTGGCGTCGTGGCGGCGCGGGCAATCACCCGCTACCGGATGCCGGGCCGCAGCGCGCTTGTCACCTTCATCATGCTGCCACTGGTGATTCCGGGGATCATTTTCGGGGTCGCGCTCCTGGTTCTGATGAGCCGGATGGGCGTGCCGCTGTCGCTCTACACAGTCGGCCTCGGGCATCTCATCGTCTGCATGCCCTTTGCGGTCGCAACGCTTCTGCCACGCTTTGAAGGCTTCGACCGATCGATGGAGGAAGCCTCCGCCGATCTCGGCGAGAACGGTTGGTGGACCTTCTGGCGGATCACGTTTCCGATCGTTTTTCCCGGCGTTGTTGCAAGCCTGTTGCTAACCTTCACGATCTCGTTCGACGAGTTCATCATGGCCTTTTTCCTGACCGGCACCGATCCGACGCTGCCGATGTATATCTGGGGCCAATTACGCTTTCCCCAGGAGTTTCCCTCGGTGCTGGCGCTGTCGTCGATGATCCTGTTCGTGTCGTTTCTGATGGTCTTCGCCGCGCAATGGATCGGGCGCTTGAAGATGTATGACGACAAGTGAGCGAGGCTGAGAGATGACGTCTTCCGACGCGTTCATATCACTGCGCAATGTCAGCAAGTCTTTCGGTCAGGTCTGCGCCGTGGACAATGTCTCGATTGATGTACGCGAGGGTGAGTTCTTCTCTCTGCTCGGCGCGTCCGGCTGCGGCAAGACCACACTGTTGCGCATGCTGGCTGGCTTTGAGTCGACCTCGTCGGGCGAAATCTACATTGACGGGCAGCTGTCGACCGATGTGCCGCCGCATCATCGCCCCGTCAATATGGTGTTCCAGAACTATGCGATCTTTCCGCATCTGAATGTGCGGGCAAACATCGCCTATGGGCTTCGGAAACATAAGCTGTCACGGACCAAGAAACATGAGATGGTCGATGAATTGCTCGATCTCATCAAATTGCCTGGCTATGGCGATCGCAGGGCCTATGAACTCTCCGGAGGCCAACGCCAGCGTATCGCGCTGGCGCGTGCGCTGATTCTCAAACCGAAGGTGCTGCTTCTCGACGAACCGCTTGGCGCGCTGGACAAGCAGTTGCGCGAGCAGATGCAATTGGAACTTCGTGCCCTTCAGCGCCAGGTTGGCATCACCTTCGTTTTCGTGACCCACGACCAGGAAGAGGCGCTGACGCTGTCGGACCGGATGGCCGTCATGTCGGGCGGGAGGGTCTTGCAAGTTGATACACCGGAAGGGCTTTACGAAGCGCCGAGGACACGCACTGTTGCAAGCTTTATCGGCAGCATGAACTTCTTTCGTGGGACGGTCCGCCGCAATGGCGCGGCCGAGGCAGTGATCGACACCGAAGGGCTTGGACAGATCCCCGTGCCGGTCGAAGGCCTCGACCATCCCGATGGCGCCGAGGTTCAAGTGGCGCTTCGGCCCGAGAAGATCGCCCTGTCGGATGCGGAGCCCGATGCGCGCCATGTGGTGTCCGGGACACTGAATGCCGCAGCCTATCTCGGCGAGCGCAGCCACTACTATGTCACGATCGATGGCAAGGACGAGCCGGTGGCCGTGTCGACACCCAATCTGACGCGAGCTGATCGCGCGGGCGCACATCTTGATGCGGGGGCGCCGCTCTGGCTGTCCTGGTCACCCGACGCGATCGTGATATTGGATGCTGGCTAATCCCCTGGTCCCAATGCCACAGCACGCCATCGAAAGACCGGAATGACTGACCTTCTCACGAGACC
>JBCBSK010000035.1:0-27068 GCA_039819185.1 Pseudomonadota bacterium
CGGAGACGAGGGCGATCCGGTCGGCGTCTCGTCCGGTGTTTTCAAGATATGCGATCGCCTCGTCGTCCACGGGGAAGAAGCCGCAGGTCGCGCCATATTCTGGCGCGACGATCTCCAACATGGCGCCAGAATATGGCGCGACCTGCGGCTTCTTCCCCGTGGACGACGATGCGATCGCATATCTTGAAAACACCGGACGAGACGCCGACCGGATCGCCCTCGTCTCCGCCTATTCCAAGGCGATGGGCATGTATCGCTTGGCCGACACACCGGATCCGGTCTTCACCGATACCCTGGCGCTGGAGCTGAAAGATGTCGTGCCGTCGATCGCTGGCCCCAAACGCCCGCAGGACCGGGTCGCGCTCAAGAACGCTCCCGAGGCCTTCGCCGCAGCGCTCGACACGGAATATGGCAAGGCGGATGAAGCTGATAAGCGCGTCGCTGTGCCAGGCAAGAACTTCGACCTCGGCCATGGTGATGTCGTTATCGCCGCCATTACGTCGTGCACCAACACGTCCAATCCGAGCGTTATGATCGGGGCGGCCCTTCTCGCCCGCAACGCGCTCGAGAAAGGCTTGAGTGTCAAACCCTGGGTCAAGACCTCATTGGCGCCTGGTTCGCAGGTCGTCACCGAATATCTCGAAAAATCCGGGCTTCAGCCGTCGATGGATGCGCTCGGCTTCAACCTCGTTGGCTATGGCTGCACGACGTGCATCGGCAATTCGGGCCCGCTTCCGAAGGAAATCTCCGAAGCGGTCGCCAATGGCGATCTCGCGGTCTGCTCGGTCCTGTCCGGCAACCGCAACTTTGAAGGCCGCGTCAACCCGGATGTGCGAGCGAACTGGCTCGCTTCGCCGCCGCTGGTTGTGGCCTATGCGTTGGCTGGCACGCTGAAGATCAATCTTGCGACCGAGCCACTCGGCACCGGCAAAGACGGTCAACCGGTCTATCTCAAAGACATCTGGCCATCGAATGACGAGATCACACAGTTCATCCGCTCCTCGATCACCCGCGACATGTTCACCGACCGCTATGGTGATGTGTTCAAGGGCGACGAACATTGGCAGCAGATCGCAGTTGAGGGATCGCTGACCTATGGCTGGAGCTCAGGCAGCACATACGTGCAGAACCCGCCCTATTTCGAAGGCATGTCTATGGACCCGGAGCCGGTCACGGATATCAAGGGCGCACGCGTCCTGGGTCTTTTCCTGGACTCGATCACGACCGACCACATTTCGCCAGCAGGTGCCATCAAGCTGACCAGCCCCGCCGGCAGCTATCTCACCGACCACCAGGTCGGCCAGATGGACTTCAACTCCTATGGCGCGCGGCGCGGCAATCACGAAGTCATGATGCGCGGCACCTTCGCCAACATTCGCATCAAGAACCAGATGGTTCCCGGTGTCGAGGGTGGGGTGACGGTGCATCATCCGTCGGGCGAAGAGATGCCGATTTATGATGCGGCAATGCGCTACAAGGAAGATGGTTTGCCGCTTGTCGTCTTCGCCGGAAAGGAATACGGCACCGGCTCATCGCGTGACTGGGCGGCAAAGGGCACGCGGCTTCTCGGTGTCCGCGCCGTGATCGCGCAGTCTTTCGAACGTATCCACCGCTCGAACCTCGTTGGCATGGGTGTGCTGCCGCTGGTCTTCGAAGAGGGCACGAGTTGGCAGTCGCTTGGCTTGACGGGGGCGGAAACGGTCACCATCGAGGGGCTCGAAGGCGATCTCACACCGCGCCAGACACTCGATGCGCAGATCAGCTTTGCGGATGGATCCACGAAGACCGTGCCGCTGCTCTGCCGCATCGATACCGAGGACGAGTTGGAGTATTTCCGCAATGGCGGAATCCTGCACTACGTCCTGCGCCAGCTTGCATCGCAGCCGGCAGCTGCCTGACGGGCTCCACGGAGAAAGCACGCGTATTGACTCACGCTCGGTCGCGGAAACGTGGCTGAGCGTGAGCCCAGCTGCGCATGATGTCACCCGCATGTGACTGGCGCGGCATCATCCGGCAAACTACGGTCCCAACCACGGTCCGCCGGGGGACCGTCTGGAGATGCCCCATGCGTGCCCTATCTGTCCTCGCCGCCACGGCCTTCTTGTTCGCGCCCGCTTTGGATGCGCGTGCCGAGATGACCGCTGAACCGGTTGAGGTGGTCGAACTCTTTACGAGCCAAGGCTGCTCGTCCTGCCCCCCCGCTGACGAGCTGATCGGCGAAATGGCCAATACGCCGGGCCTTCTCGTCTTGAGCCTGCATGTCGACTATTGGGACTATCTCGGCTGGAAGGACACGTTCTCGTCCGCCGACTATACGCTGCGCCAGCAGGGCTATGCCCGGACCCGTGGTGACGGCTATGTCGCGACGCCGCAGGTTGTGATCAATGGTCAGGCCGCAGCCATCGGACATGACGCGGCAGCGATTGATGCCGCACTGACCGAGACCGATCCGGACGGCGATGTGACGATTGCTCTCGCCCAACGCGGCGAGACGGTCGAGGTCACAATCGACAATCCCAACCTGCTTCCGAGTCTGGGAGGCGGGACTTTATGGCTTGCGAGCTACTCGCCTCAGGAAGAAGTCGAGATCGAGCGCGGAGAAAACCGCGGCCTGATGGCAACCTACACCCATGTCGTCAAGAAGCTCGTCCCCGTCGCGGAGTGGGACGGCGGCGACATGACGGTCGATGTACCTTTGGAGATGTTCACTGCCAAGGACCAGCGCTGCGCGCTCATCCTGCAGCGGGGCGACGTTCAAAACCCTGCCGACGTCATCGCAGCCGTCGCGATCAAAGGCGATTACTGACGCGATCGCAATACAGGACATTGGTTGAGAGCTTGGGGAATGTCAGCTTTGGCTGGCACCGCTGCCTGTGGTCCGGCCCGATCGTGTTTCGGGGGGCTGGGGGGCTAGGATTCCGATCCACATCCCAGGCCGGACCAACGAGGCAACGATGATACAGTCGCCCGGCATTGGGTCGGGTGCTTGACCCGATCTTGGCGGAATTGTGATGTTTCCCGTGTCGGCTCCTTGGATCGCAGCAAATTCGTCGCAACGTTAAGACGTATGTCCGACGGGCCAGCTGAAAAAGCCCCCGGACACTCCCAACTTGGCGGTCAGGCCGATGCCTGCCGCGAGAGGGCGAGCTTAACGCCCAATCCGATCAGAATGCCGCCACCGAGCCATCGCATTAGTCGCACCATGGCCTGCCCTCGTGTTAGCCGTTCTGTCACGGCGGAAGCAAACACGACCGTGACAAGGTCCGCCGAAATGGATGTCAGATTGACCAGCATCCCGAGGACAAGGAATTGCAGCCACACCGGGATGTCGGAGGTCGGGTCGACGAATTGCGGCAGGAAGGCAATGAAAAACAAGGCCACCTTGGGATTGAGCAATTCAACCATGACACTTTCAAAGAAGGCCCGCCGCGCCGTCTTTTGCGGCACGTCGGCGGCTGTGATTGCTGGTCCCGGCGCGCGCAACAGGCTGACACCGAGCCAGATCAGATAGACCGCGCCGACGAGCTTCAGGACAACGTAGAGCTGTGGCACATAGACAAAGAGCGCCGACAAGCCGAGGGCCGCAGCCAAGACATGCGCATAGCCGCCGATGTGAATGCCGAGTGCGGCCATGAAGCCCGCCCGCCGACCGCGCGCGATCGTCTGGGCGGCGGTGTAGAGAAGAGCCGGCCCCGGCATATAGGCAAACAGAACCGTTGCCAGCATGAAGGTGAGAAACAGGCTCCAAGAAGTCATGTTGTTTTTCCGCTCACATCGGGCGTCTCAGTCGTCGACGCCATAGCCGAACGGGATGGGGGCCGCGTCATCTGTCTCGACCCATACCGATTTCGCCTGGGTGTATTCCATCATCACGTCAGAGCCCGACGAACGTCCAAAGCCCGAACCGCGCTGCCCGCCGAACGGCGCCATGACAGATAGGGTGCGATAGCCGTTGACCCAGACCGTTCCCGCCCTGAGCGCCCGTGCCACACGATGCGCACGACCAACCTCTCTGGTCCAGACGGCACCGGCGAGATCAAACTCCGTGTCGTTGGCGATGGCGATCGCCTCGTCTTCGTCGGCAAAGGGAATGACGGTCAGAACAGGGCCGAAAATCTCCTCGCGCGCAATCGCGAGATCATTCGTTGCGCCGGCCAAAACCGTTGGCCGGAGATAGTAGCCAGCATCCAGATCATCGGGCCGCATACCACCGGCGACAATCTCTGCCCCCGCCTCACGACCGTCCGCAATCATTCCACATACCTTGTCATATTGCGGTCGGTTGTTGATCGGTCCGATTTCGGTCACGTCGTCGAGCGGCGCCCCGACAGTCAACCGGTTGGTGCCGGAAACCAGCTTTTCGACGAGCTGATCGTGGACATTGCGCTGCACCAGAAGCCGCGAGCCCGCCGTGCAGCTTTGTCCGCAGGCGCCGAAGATTGCGCCTTGTGCGGCCTTGGCAGCACGCGCGAGATCGGCGTCGGCGAAGACGATGTTGGCCGACTTACCACCAAGCTCCAGCAGTGCCGGACGGCCCACGGCGCCTGCAGCTGCCGCAATCTTGCGCCCAGTCTCGGTCGAACCGATGAACACAGTCTTGCCCACAGAAGACTCCGACACCAGACGCGCGCCAGCAGTGGCACCAAGCCCTGCAACAACCGAGACAGCCTCAGCGGGAACGCCTGCCTCGATCAGGAGATGCCCGAGCGCGATGGAACTGACCGGCGTCAATTCGCTCGGCTTCAGAATAACGGCATTCCCCGCGGCAAGGGCGGGCGCCAACTGCCAGCCTGCCGTGAAGATCGGTGCGTTCCACGGTGTGATCTGGACAATCGTGCCGAGCGGCTCGCGCAAAGTATAAGTGACGTGACTGGTCGGAACAGGAATCACATCGCCATGGATCTTGTCGGCCCAGCCGGCATAATAGGCGAACATGTCGGCGACTTTGCCGACTTCAACGCGGGCATCGCGGATCGGCTTGCCGGCAAAATGCGATTCAAGCACCGCCAGGCGTTCAACGTCGCGTCGAACCAGCTCCGAGGTTCGGAATAGGATCGCGCCGCGCGCGCTTGCCGTCTTCGCGCGCCATGCAAGACCGCCTTGGCGCGCAGCCTCGAGTGCCTGTTCGCCATGCGCTGCACCGCCATCGGCATAGCCATGCGATGGGTCTTCGGTCGCGGGATTGATCACCACGACGCGCTCGCCAGACCCCACAACATGTTCACCACCGATTAGGCTGCAGACCTCGCCGTCGGGAAAGAGGGCTGAGAATTCAGCTTGCGGCGCACTCGGCACGGGTTGGGGCATCGAGGTCATGATGCGGCGTCCTTGTCTCTATCTGCAACCGCACGGCTGAGATCGACCATGCGGTTGAAGTCGGCACCCTCGGTCAGATCGTCGACACTGTCGGCCCAGCGTGCTGCTGCAAGCGCCGCCATCGGAACCTCCGCACCGAGATCGTCGGCAAGGGCCGCCGCGAGACGCACATCCTTGCGCATTAGGCCCATTGTGAACCCGGAATCATAGGCGTCCGACAGCACCCATGTCGGTAGATTGACTTCGGTCACAGCAGATCGCCCTGACCCCGCGTTGAGCGCGTCGAGAAGCGCGTCGATCGCAAGGCCGGCCTTGTCAGCGAGTTGCAGTGCTTCGCCGGCCAAGGACAGATGCGCGGCGCAGAGAAGATTGTTGATCAACTTGGCGACATTGCCGGCCCCCGATCCACCGCAGCACACGACCTTGCGCGCCATCGCATCCAGAACCGGCATCGCGCGCTCAACATCCCTCTCGATGCCGCCCGCCATGACCAGAAGAGTGCCGGACCCTGCCCCCTTGGCACCGCCGGAAACAGGGCCATCGACAAACCCGATGCCATGCTTTGCCGCCTCGGCCTGGAGTGCACGGGTCGAAGCAGGCTCAGCGGTTGATGTATCGAGGATCAGATGGCCCTGTGGTGCGACGGCAAACAGCTTGGCGCAGACTTGTTCGACGATGGCGGAGTTCGGCAGCGACAACAGCGTGACATCACATGTGCGCCCGATGTCCTCGACTGAGTCCGCGACATGCGCCAGGCCAATAGCCCGGCTCGGCTCCATGTCAAAGCCTGTAACGTCGAAGCCCGCGCCCATGAGCGTGTCCGCCATCGGCCGGCCCATGGCACCGAGCCCTATGACGCCGACAGAAAGATCAGCCGGCATCATGTGAACCTGTGTGGCGCAGCCCGCCGCAGCGCACGGCCCGATCTGTCCCCCGTCGGCACGCCGCATTCGAAGGCCATCCGGCCATTGACCATCACCCAGTCTATGCCGCGTGCAGGTGTGGTCGGTTCATCGAAAGTCGCGAGGTCGATGACGGTCTCAGGATCGAACATAACGAGGTCAGCGAAGGCACCAGGACGGATTTCGCCACGATCTTGAAGCCGGAACGTCTTCGCGCTCAACCCGGTCATCTTGTGAACAGCGGTCTCAAGCGAAAACAACCCGACATCACGGGCGTAGTGCCCCAACACGCGTGGGAAGGTGCCCCAAAGGCGTGGATGGGGATGGACGTCATGGGGCAGGCCATCGGAGCCAATCATGGTGTGCTCGAAGGCCAAGATGCGCCGGACATCGTCCTCGTCCATCATGAAGTAAATGCCACCGGCGGGTGTCAGCCGGTCGACTGCATCAAGCGGGTCAATACCCCAATCGCGCGCGATGTCGTCGAGATCGCGGCCTGAGACCTCCGGATGCGGCTCGGACCAGGCGACGATCGTGCGCATCGCCTCCTTGGCCATCTTGCGCGCCAGCATGGTCGAGCCCGCAGTATAGGGATAGGCATCGAGACCAGCCGGCTGGCGGGCGATCGCCTCGGCGATCTTGGGTAACGTTTCGGTCGAACGGCCGTGATTGGCGAGACCGGAACATTTGTGATGCGAGACGACGACGGGAACGTCCCCTTCGTGGCCGATGTGGAAGGTCTCGTCGAGCGAGTCCAGGACGCCGGCGGATTCGTCGCGCATATGAGTCGAATGGAACCCACCTGCGGCGCCTACGAGTTCAGCCAGCGCGATTACTTCCTTGGTCGGCGCGGCATTGGCCGGTGGATAGAACAGCCCGGTCGAAAACCCGGGACAGCCATCGGCAAGCGCCTCTTCGGTCAATCCGCGCATCCTTGCGATCTCATCGGCGCTGGCAGGCCGCGTTACATCCTCCATGACAGCAACGCGCAGCGAGGAATGACCGATCTGGGCAATCACATTAACGCTTGAGGGATCCTGATCGAGCGCAGCGAAATAGTCGCGGAACGTCGGGCGAAAATCATCCGGGCGCGGGCAGATGATATCGAGCGGCGGCGGCGCGCGTTCGGTGATCTTGACGGGTGCGATCGACACCCCGCAATTGCCGACCACGACGCTGGTCACGCCCTGGCTCAGCTTGCAGGCATGATCCGGATCGGTCAGCACCGCCCGATCATCATGGGTGTGTGCGTCGATGAAGCCCGGTGCCAATGCCCGCCCGCCGGCATCGATCTCGCGGCCGCCGCGCTGCGGCAGGGATGGCCCGACCGCGACGATGCGCTCATCACTCACCGCGACATCGCCGGCGAAGGACGGCCCGCCCGTTCCATCGATGATGCGGGCATTGCGAATGACAATATCGGCGGTGGTCATGAGGGCTCCCCTTCGAAGACCTTGATTATGTGGCGCCAATGGCAGTGGCCGGACGCCCGACGATCCGTTCGTAGACCTCCGGGTCGGTTGCACCTTCGGTGCCGAAGACGAGCACGCGGGCATTCGGCCCCAAGCACAAAGCCTCGCGCGCCATCGGATCAGCGGCCGCGGCAATCACACCAGCAAGGCCTGTGACACCGGATTCGCCAGCAACGATCGGCCGATCACCCGAAATACCCTCCGCCAGCTTGCGCATCAGATCTTCCGCCGTCCAATCGGGCATGGACAGCGCCGCATCGAGCCCATGTTCCAACACAGCCCATGCAGCCAACGACACCTCGCCACAGGCCAGCCCCGCCATGACGGTCTCGAGATCCCCCTCAATGGTGACGCGCTGTCCCGCCCGCACGCTTTCGACGACACAGGCCGCGGTTTCAGGTTCGACCGCGACACTCATCGGACGCTCGGTGCCTAGCGTTTCCCAGAAATAGGAGATGACGGCAGCCGCAACGCCGCCGACGCCGGCCTGAATGAACACATGGGTTGGCGGCTTGTTTTGTCCCGTTGCCTCCGACCACTGCCGATCAGCCTCGGCCGCCATGAGCGCATAGCCCTGCATGACATCGCAGGGGATCTCGGTGTAGCCAGGATAAGACGTGTCAGAGACGACCGTCCAGCCATGCGTGTCAGCTGCCACTTGGGCGGCACGGACGCTGTCGTCATAGTTTCCAGCGACACGACGTACCTCCGCCCCGAAACGCTCGATCGCGGCCTTACGGCCCTCGGACACCGTCTCGTGAATGAAGATCACGCAGCCGCAGCCGAAGCGCTGCGCACCCCAGGCAACGGACCGGCCGTGATTGCCGTCAGTCGCGCAACAGACGGTCATGCCACGCGCAACCTCGGCGAACCGTCCAGACGTCAGGTCCTCGGCAGATACGATCGCATGGCCAATCTTCGGTGCTACGGCCTTTGTAAGAACCCGCAGGACGGCATAGGCACCGCCGAGCGCCTTGAAGCTCTCAAGCTCGAAGCGCTTGCCTTCGTCCTTGTAGGCGATTGCACCGAGATCAAGGTCGGCCGCAAGCTTTGGCAAGGAGATCAGCGGCGTCGGTTCATAGCCGGGCCATGCGGTGATGGCGGCTTCGGCGGCAGCGAGCCCGTCCAGATTCAAGACCGCGCGCTCTCCATCTGCGTAGGCGCGCCACTCGGCAGACTGGTTGGAGACAAGATCGAAGGGATAGTGGGCGGAACGCATGCGCTTGATCAGAATTATTCAGCAGTCCAGAGCCTGCGATGGCCGGGCCATGCTTGCAAGCCCTGCCGACACATGACGGCCATCCGGTCAGATTGCTCAGTTCGATACAAGCGCACCCCTTGCGCTTTTGCACCCGGCGAGGCCACACTACTGTCCCCAACGGCAACAACAGGAGGCGTTGTTGAGCGACACTGACCCCATAGTTCCGATCGGCGGGCCGGGTTCACGCGCTGATGCGTGGCAGTCCGGTCGCACCAGCCCGCCAGCCCAGATTGCCTTCGACCGGAAAGAACTCTTCGACATTCTCAATCTTTATGGCCGCATGGTCGCCGCCGGCGAATGGCGCGACTATGCCATCGGCCATTTGCGCGACCGGGCCGTGTTCTCGGTCTTCCGGCGCACCAGCGAAGCGCCGCTCTACACGATCGAGAAACAGCCGAAACTGGCCCGCCGACAAGGCGCCTATTGTGTGATCTCGGCGTCCGGACATGTGCTCAAGCGTGGCCATGAGTTGGCCCAAGTGCTCAAAGTCTTCGACCGCAAGCGGTTTCGCGTCGTGACGGGGTGAACCGTTGGCGCGACATATTCGATAGCCACAAGAAAAGCCCCGGTGGAGCGATCCGCCGGGGCTTTTGTCTGATCTGATGCTAGAGACGTTCTCGTGAGAGCCGAGTCACTTGAACGTCTCTGGGGTTTAGTTTTGCGCGTTTCCGGACGCGAAATCGGTTCGCATTTTCGCCGAAAGCGCTCTAGCGCTATTCACGATTGCCGAACAGCTGCAGCAGCATGATGAACAGGTTGATGAAGTTCAGGTAGAGCGACAGAGCGCCGGAAATGGCGATCTGGCCCAGCACCGCGCTGTCACCTGCGAACTGATAATACATGTTCTTCAGGCGCTGGGTGTCCCAAGCCGTCAGACCGGCGAACACCAGAACACCGATCACCGAGACGACAAAGCCCATCATCGACGATTGCAGGAAGATGTTCACGATCGACGCGATGATGATTCCGATCAGACCCATGAACAGGAACGAGCCCCAGCCGGAGATGTCGCGCTTCGTCGTGTAGCCCCAAAGGCTCAACGCGCCGAAGGCAGCCGCCGTGATGAAGAACACCTGAACGATCGATTCCCCAGTAAAGACCAGGAAAATCGACGACAGGCTCATGCCCATCAGCGCCGCAAACCCGAAAAACACAGCCTGTGCCGTTCCAGCGCTCATCGCGTGGATACGCGCCGAGAAGATGAACACAACGGCAAGCGGTGCCAGCATGATCACCCACTGCAGCGGGCTGGCATAGATTGCCTGGCCGAATGCTGTCAGCTGGCCGTTCTGTACCGCAAGCATGACCGTGCCGAGCGCGGCAATCCCGGTAATGGCGACGCCAAGAGCCATAAGGTTGTAAATGCGCAGCATATAGGCGCGCAGGCCCTCATCGATGGCCTCGGCCTGGCCGGCGCGCGCATTGGCTTGCGCATACATGTCGCGATCAAATTCCGCCATGGAACTCCCCTAATGTCTTTGGATGCAAGGCATACCTCGCTCCCTCGCGCTGCAATATGGGAAAGCGCGTGCCTCTCGGCAAGCGAAATCGGCAGCAAGAACGCGGAAAACCGCCTGCGATCCTTAAGATTTCGGCGAAAATTCACATGCGGAGATCGCTAAATGAATATTCCGTAACATTTCATCCGCGTCTCGCATAAGAATTACGTCCTGTTCGTCGATATGGTCTTGCAGAGCCGCGGATATCTGCCTCTGTGGGCGACGAAAACCCGGTGGCGACGGAAGAACTATAGATCGCGCAGGTGCCGAGCCGGTTTCTCGCCAAGTATCCGCCAGGTTCCTGCAAGCCCGAGCGCAAGCGTCAACGTCAGCGCAGACACCACAGCGAACACCGCAATGCCCGGCAGGAAAACGAAGCTCGCCGCCATCGCATAGGTCAGCACGAGATAGGCGGCAACCGATCCTGCGAGCAATGCAAAGGCCGCAGTCGCCAGACCGAGAATTCCGAACTCGATCGTATAAGACCACAACAGCCGGCCGCGTGTCGCGCCTAACGTCTTGAGGATCACTGCATCATAGACCCGGTGGCGGTGGCTCGCGGCCAGCGCACCAGCAAGCACCAGGATTCCAGCGATCAGGGTCACAGAGGACGCTGCCCGGATCGCCATCGCCAATTGTGAGATGATACCGTTGACCGCGTCGAGTGCTTCCTTGACGCGCACGGTCGCAACTTCCGGGAAGTCAGTTGAGACGGCGCGCATGATGCCTCTTTCGACAGCGTCGCTGTCGTCGGGCAGCGAAACGGTTGCGAGCATCATGTGCGGCGCGCTCGCAAACGTGTTTGGCGAGAAGATCATGACGAAATTGATCGACAGGTTCTCCCAGGCGACCGTGCGGGTGTTTGCGACAGTAACCTCGAGATTGCGACCAAGCACATTGACGGTGAGCGTCTCGCCGATCTCCAGCCCCAACCCCGTGGCCAGTTCATCGTCAAAGGAGACAAGCGGCGGCCCGGCATAGTCGGCGGGCCACCACTCACCTGTCACAAGCGTTGATCCCTCGGGCGGTGTATCCTGATAGGTCACGCCACGATCACCGCGCAACACCCAAGCCGCATCCGGGGTCGCCTCGATCTGGTCGGCCCGCACACCCTCCACCGCGACGATACGCCCGCGCAGCATGGGCACCTTCTCAACCTGACCGTCTGGAGCGATCTCGGTCATGAGATCCGAGAACTCGCCACTGCGCTCGCGCGGAATGTCGAGGAAGAAAAAGCTCGGTGCCTGGTCGGGGATGTTGCGCTGGAGTTCTCGCGACAGATTGCCGTCAAGCAGGCCGATGGTGACGAACAGCGTCAAGCCGAGCCCGAGTGACAAAACGACGGTCGGCGTAATCGCGCCGGGGCGGTGAATGTTGCCGACGGCGAGTCTGAGGGCCGCACCCCGCGGGCGCGGAACCCGCCGGGCAATCACCATGATTAGCCAGGCCACCGCACGCAGGATGATGAAGACTGCGATGGCCGACGCAACGAAGATTGCCGACACAAGCGGATCATAGGCCAGCCCGATGACAACGCCTGCCAGTGCCAAGGCAGCGCCGGCCAGTGCGACCAGATAGACGAGCCGTGGCCGGCCGGCTCGGGCCGAGACATGGTCGCGGAACAGGGCGTTCACGGGCACATCACGCGCCCGACCGAGCGGCCAGAGGGCGAAGACAGCAGCCAGCAGAACGCCATACACCAGCGCGAGGATCAGCTCACGCGGATAGGCTGTGCCGGCGGCCGCCTCGATTGGAAAAATTGCTTGGATCGCTGATTGCGTGAGAAACGGAACCGCCGCTCCAATCGCCAAACCGATAACAATGGCGATCAGCGCCAAAATTAGAATCTGCAGGAAATAGGTCCAGAACACCGTACCGCCGTCGGCACCAACGGCCTTGAGCGTCGCGATGACGCCGCGCCGCCTGTCGAGATGGGCGCGCACCGCATTGGCGACACCAATCCCGCCAACGACAAGGGCTGTGAACCCGACAAGCGACAGAAACTGAGTGAAGCGCTCGATCTGACTGGTCAGCCCGGGGGCTGCATTGGCGCGCGAGCGGATCTCCCAGCCGGCATCGGGAAACTGGTCCTTGGCATCCGCGATCAGATCGCGCAGGGCGGCATCGGATGGATCGTCCATCGCCACGCCGTAGCGCCAGCGCACGAGGCTGCCGGGCTGGATGAGGCCCGTCGCATCAAGGCCTTCGCGTGAGACCATGGCTCGCGGGCCGAATCCCATGCCGCCCGCAAGACGGTCTGGCTCGCTGTCGAGAATGCCGCGCACCTCGAAGTCGTGATTGCCGAACCGGATGCTGTCTCCGATCTCCACGCCCAGCCGGTCGAACAGCGTGCGCTCGGCAACCAGTCCGTAGACACCATCGCGCTCCGAGATCAGATCATACAGGTCCCCGCCGCCCGCGATCTCGACCGCACCAAACAGCGGATAGCCGTCCTCGACCGCCTTAACCTCGGACAGGGTGCGCTGATCGCCGACGGTCGCCATGGCACGCAAGGAGGCTGTCGTGACCACCTCGCCATGGCCATCAAGGAAGGCGTATTCGTCTGGATCGAGTTCACGGTGAATCAGGATGAAGGCGGCATCGCCGCCCAGGATTGTCTGGCCCTCTTGGTTGATACCGTCGATGAGCGCCCGCGACACCGAACCAACACCTGCGATCGCGGCAACACCAAGCGCGATACAGGCGATGAAGACGTAAAAGCCTTTCAGCCCACCGCGCAGTTCACGTAGAGCAAAACGCAACGGCAGCGGCAGGCGCGAGCTTGTGCCGCGCACGGCACCTACCGGCGTGATGCTCCTCGACGGTTCGGCCATAGCGCTCATTCAGCCGCCACCTGGGCCTGGATATCAGCGCCAGTTCCATTCGAGACAATCTGACCATCGCGCATCGAGATCACCCGTCCGCAGCGCGCCGCCAACCCGAGATCGTGGGTGACGAGAACCAGCGTCGTGCCACGCATGTCGTGCAGATCAAAGATCAGCCGGATGATAGCGTCGCCTGTGTCACCGTCGAGATTGCCGGTCGGCTCGTCGGCGAACAGGATCGCCGGTTGACCAACGAGGGCGCGGGCGAGCGCGACCCGCTGCTGTTCGCCGCCGGAGAGTTCCGCAGGGTAATGCCCGCCGCGCGCACCTAATCCCACAGCGTCAAGTTCGGCAGCCGCCCGGTCGAAAGCATCACGCCGACCCGTCAGTTCGAGCGGCACAGCAACATTTTCAAGCGCTGTCATATTGGGGATAAGGTGGAAGGACTGGAACACCACACCTATATGCTGCCCGCGGAAGCGAGCCAGGCCGTCTTCGTCGAGTGTACCGAGATCGGTTTCCGCGACCGAGACCATGCCGCTGTCTGGACGTTCGAGCCCAGCCATGACCGTCAACAGCGTCGACTTGCCCGACCCCGAAGGTCCGACGATCCCAACCGTCTGGCCAACACGTATAGAGGCGGTGAGCCCGCGCAGGATATGCACCCGCGCCGCACCAGAGCCGAGGCTGAGATGAACGTTTTCGATCCTGACCGCATCATCCGAACCCGTATCCGGCATCTGTCGGGAAGCTTGATGGGTCACCTTGAAGGTCTCCGTGCGGTCATGCGGCGTGATGTTAGATTTATCGGCGTTACGTTGGCGCTTCTCGTCTGGTTCGCAAGTGCTCCTTTAACAGCAAACGCAGAAACGCTTCGCATCGTCGGCTTTGGTGACAGTCTGATGGCGGGCTTCGAGCTTCCGCCCGAGGATGCATTTCCCGTGAAACTCGAAGCAGCCCTGAACACTCTGGGATATGATGTGGTCGTTGAAAACGCTGGGGTATCCGGCGACACGGCCTCCGCCGGACTGGCTCGCCTGGACTGGGCCGTGACGGAGGGGACGCATGGCGTCATCGTCGAGTTCGGCGGCAATGACGCGTTACGTGGTATAGATCCGCAAGTCACCGAACAAGCGCTTGATGCCATGCTGGCGCGGTTCGAGGAGCGCGGCATTCCGGTCCTGTTTACCGGCATGTTGGCACCGCCCAATCTCGGCGAAGACTATGAACAGGCCTTCAACGCGCTCTATCCACGCCTTGCCGAGACATATGCGCCAGTCTTCTATCCATTCTTTCTGGACGGCGTGGCCGGCGAGCCGAGCCTCAACTTGGCCGACGGCATTCATCCGAACGCAGACGGCGTTGAGGTGATCGTCGCCAACATCCTACCCTATGCAGAAGCGCTGATCGCGCGTATCGAGGACGCACGCTAACCCGCCAAAGAGCCGGAAACATTGCCCCGGCCTTATAATTATCTAAGCCGTTTTGGAGACCACCTATGGAACGCCGCCGGCTAGGCCGCACGGACCTTGATGTCAGCGCGATCTGTCTCGGGACCATGACCTGGGGCGAACAGAACACGGAAGCCGAAGGTCATCAGCAGATGGATCTGGCGCTCGACCGGGGCATCGACTTCTTCGACACCGCCGAACTCTATGCCATCCCGCCAAAGCCCGAAACGGCCGGCCGGACCGAAGAGATCATCGGCACCTGGTTCAAGGCGCGTGGCAACCGCGACAAGGTGATCCTGGCGACCAAGATTGTCGGTCGGTCAGACCGGATGGACTGGTTCCGGGACGGTGGCACCCTCGCAGACCTCTCTGCCAACCAGGTTCGCGAGGCAGTCGAGAAAAGCCTCAAACGGCTACAGACCGACTACATCGACCTTTATCAGGTGCATTGGCCGGACCGGGAGGTGTCGATGTTCGGCTCCAATCCAACCGTTTATGCCACCCCCGACAAAAAGCCGGAAGTCCCGATCGAAGAAACCCTCGAAACGCTTTATCGCCTCGTGGAAGAGGGTAAGATCCGCCATATCGGGCTATCGAATGAAAGTGCCTGGGGCACGATGCGCTATCTGCATCTCGCCGAGACACATGGCTGGCCGCGCGTTCAATCAATCCAGAATGCCTATTCCCTGGTCAACCGTACCTTCGAGGTCGGACTTGCGGAAATCGCAACCCGCGAAGATGTTGGGCTTCTTGCCTATTCGGCGCTGGCGCAAGGCTATCTGACGGGCAAATACCGCGATGGCGCGCTGCCCAAAAGGTCCCGCAAACAGCTGTTCGACCGCTTACAGCGCTACGAGAAACCGGGCGCCGAGGCAGCGGTCAACGCCTATCTCGACCTTGCAGCGGAACACGATCTCGATCCATCGCAGATGGCGATTAAGTTCGCCATGACCCGTCCTTTCATGACGTCGGTAATCATCGGGGCGACGACACTTGAGCAGTTAAAGACCGACATCGCCGCTGCGGATCTTCCCTGGGCCGAAGACCTCGAAGCAAAAATCAACGCAATCCACCAGATTCACCAGAACCCGTGTCCATGATAGAACCAAACTCATCGATCGATTCGGCCACCTGATGTGCCGAAGGGACCGGGAGAGAAGCCATGCCGCGCCTGTTCGTTGCCCTGGAAGTTCCTCCCCTTGTCAGCCAACAGATCGCTATGCTGCGCGGCGGACTGCCGGGTGCGCGCTGGATCGACCCCGAAAATCATCACATCACGCTGCGCTTCATCGGCGATATTGACGATCATATCGCCCACGAAGCCGAGGACTGCTTGTTCGGCATACGGCGCGATCCGGTTATGGTTGATCTGGACGGGCTCGGGGTTTTTGGCGGCAACAAGCCGCATTCGTTGTTTGTACGCGTCCGCCCGACATCAGATCTTGTTGCACTCAATGGCGATATCGAGCGCCGCCTGCGTCGCATCGGTCTAAAGCCCGAAACCCGCAATTTCACGCCGCATGTCACTGTTGCTCGCTTACGCGGTGTGTCACCGCGTGCGGCGGCGAGTTATCTGGGCTTGCGCGGCGGATTTGGCATACCGGCCTTCGAGGCAGACCGTTTCGTGATGTATTCGTCGCGCGCCCGTGAAGGCGGCGGGCCTTATGTCGTGGAGCAAACCTATCCGCTCGGCCAAGCGTATGATGTAGACGCTGAAGACGACTACGACCTGGTCAGCAATTGGGGATAGGCCGAATGGCAAGCAAACTCACAAGCGCCGAGCGCACCGAACACCTTGTCAAGCTCGATGGATGGTCCGAAGTCGAAGGCCGCGATGCGATCCACAAGACCTTCACGTTCAAGAACTTCAATGAGGCTTTCGGCTTCATGACCCGGGCTGCATTGATCGCCGAGAAAATGGACCACCATCCGGAGTGGTTCAATGTCTACAAGACGGTCGAGGTGACGCTCTCGACCCATGACGCAGGCGGGTTGACCGAGCTCGATATCAAGCTCGCCGCTGCCATGGACAAGCTGGCGGGTTAGACAACAAGCCCCGGTATCTCTTCCAGGCTCGTAATCTCCGCAACATAGTTGCCCGGCAATCGCTCCGGCGGCAATCCTGCCCGGTTGATCCACACCGACCGATAACCGAAATGCGCGCCCGCCTTGCCGTCCCAGCCATTGCCAGAGACGAACAAGATCTCGTCGGGTCGGCACTCGAGCCGATCGCAGGCGAGTTGATAGACGCGAGCGTCCGGCTTGTTGATGCCAACCTCTTCGACTGACAGTACATGATCGAGCAGCGCTGCCAGAGCCGAGGAGCGGGTGGCCGCCTGCAGCATGTCCTGAGAGCCGTTCGACAGAATCGCAGTCGCAACACTCTTGGCCCGCAGGCCCTCCAAACAGGGATGCGCATCCGGATAGGCGTCAAGTGCAACATACAGGTCCAGAAGATCGGCCTTCAGCGCCGGATCATCGATGGCAAGTGCCTCAAGTGCGAAATCAAGCGCATCTTCCGTGACCTGACGGAACGGGATGTAGGCGCCCTGCAGGCTTCGCAGCCAGGTATATTGCAACTGCTTGTCGCGCCAGACGCGCCCCAGCGCGTCGGCTTTGTCACCGATACGCGCGGCCGCCTGTGTCGTCGGTGCCATCACGTCGAACAGGGTTCCATAGGCGTCGAACACCGCCGCCTTGATACCAGCTATAGGTTGAACCATGCGTTCCTCCCATTTTTGTCGTCTTGATCACGGGGTTTACCCCGATACAACCTGCTCCTACCATCGAAAAGCGCTTGAGTTGTAACGGGTCTCCTATGTCTGACGATCACACGGACCATGATCATTCCCATCTCGATCCAATCGATCTGCGCGTACGGGCGCTGGAATCGCTTTTGATCGAAAAGGGTTATGTCGATCCCGCCGCCCTCGATGCACTTGTCGACACCTATGAAACCAAGGTTGGCCCCAAGAACGGCGCACGCATCGTGGCACGCGCCTGGTCCGACCCGGCCTATCTTCAACGCCTCAGAAAAAACGCCACGGCAGCCATCGCGGAATTCGGCTTCACCGGTCGCCAGGGTGAGCACATGATGGCGGTCGAAAACACCGAGGGTGTTCACAATCTCGTGGTCTGCACCCTGTGCTCCTGTTATCCGTGGCCGGTGCTCGGTCTGCCACCGACTTGGTACAAGTCCCCGCCCTATCGATCGCGGGCGGTGATCGATCCGCGCGGCGTTCTCGCGGACTTCGGAGTCGCCCTGCCAGACGACACCGAAATCCGGGTGTGGGATTCCACGTCCGAGATGCGCTACCTCGTGATTCCAAAGCGGCCCAATGGCACGGACGGGATGAGCGAGGACGCGCTTGCTGATCTCGTTACCCGCGACTCGATGATCGGCACGGGACTGGCACTTGCCCCCGAAACGCATACAGGGGACGCGTCATGAACGGCGCCCATGATGTCGGCGGGATGCAGAGTTTCGGCAAGATTGAAATCGAGGCAGACGGGCCGAATTTTCATGCCGACTGGGAGCGCCGCGCCTTTGCCCTGACGCTGGCTGCGGGCGCGCTCGGTCAATGGACGCTCGACCAATCGCGCCATGCCCGCGAGAGCCTGGAGCCAGGACTTTACTATACATCGAGCTACTACCGGATCTGGCTCGAGGCCCTGGAACGCCTGCTGCTCGACGCCGGCATGGTGACCGAGGAAGAGCTTGCCGCGGGAACGCCACAGGGTGCCCCTCTCCCAACCGCTCCACTCCGCGCCAAAGACGTACCCAACCGGATGAAAGCGGGATCACCGGTCGACCGGCCACCGGAGGCCGATCCGCGCTTTGCTGTTGGAGGAGCTGTGCGCGCCAAGACCATGCATCCTCAGGGCCATACCCGCCTGCCGCGCTATGCCCGCGGCAAACTTGGAACGATCGCCCATATCCATGGCTGCCATCTGCTGCCGGACAGCCACGCCCATGGCGGAGACCGGGCAGAGTGGCTCTATTCCGTTGCTTTCGACCACCAGGAACTCTGGGGGCCGGACGCCAAGGGCAAGGGCATCGTTATGGTCGATCTCTGGGAGAGCTACCTTGAGCCGGCCTGAGCCGATCCAGCGCGACGACGGCCCCGCATTCACAGCGCCATGGCAGACGCAGGCTTTCGCGATGACGGTTCAGCTAAACGAGGCAGGTCTGTTCTCCTGGGCCGAGTGGACCCAAACACTCGGCAGCGAGATTGCCAAGGGGTCTGACGCCAAGGCACTCGACGCGACCGATGCGTACTATCGCCATTGGCTGGCGGCACTCGAAACAGTGTTGACCGAGAAAGGCGTCATTGCCTCAGGTGAACGTCTTGAGCGTATCGCGGCTTGGGACAGGGCGGCTCGTGCCACGCCGCATGGTGAGCCGATCGTGCTCGGTGCTGAACAGAAGAACTAGAGCAAAATTCGATCTAATTGACTCGCGTCGCTACAATCAGATCGGATAAGTTTGCTCTATGTCTCAAGGTGTTAGAACACCGGCACGCCGCCGGACAGTGCACCGCCCAGCAACAGCACGCCAAGCAGCAGAACGAAGCTGGCCGCGAGGATCTCGATTCCCGCTGACACCCAATAGCCAGCCCGGCTTTGCTCGCCCGCGATCTTGACCGCGATATCGCGGGCACCAACCGCCAGGGCAGCCAGAACCGATACGGTCACCGCGGTACCAAGCGCCATGGCAAAAACGGACCCGACGCCGAGCCACCAAAGCCCTTGCGAGATGCAGAAGACGAGCACCAGGATAGCACCGGAACACGGCCGGAGCCCGACGGCAAGGACAGCACTCCAGGCATTGCGGAACGTCATTGGAGCTGCCGCCATCTCGGCGGACGGCATATGGGCATGGCCGCATACGCCGCAGGTCGCAGCATCGTCTTTATGATGGTGGTGGCCATGATGGTGATGATGTCCATCATGATCCGTTACGGCGGCCCCCACCGGGTGGGGCACACGGCGCGGGAAGACATAGGCTCTCAGTCGGGCGATCAACATCCAGGCGCCAAGGAGAGATATCAGCGCGAAACTGGCGATTTCGAGCCAGGCGGCAGCAGACGACATAGTCCCTGAAGTCGCGCCGATAAGGCCGGCAAGCACGCCAACGACGGCCAGCGCCATCGCACCTTGCAATGCGGCCGACAGGAAGGCGAGAACAACGCCGCGCCGTACCGTCGCCTTGTTCGCCAGCACATAAGACGAAATCACCGCTTTGCCATGACCGGGTCCGGCCGCGTGCAACAGGCCGTAGATGAAGCTCATTCCAATCAGCAACAGGCCAGAGGACGGGTCATCGCGAAACGCCTGCACGGTTGCTGCCAGGCCGCGATAGACGCTACGCTGCTGCACTGCAACCCAGTCGAACAATGGCTGCAACGGTCCGCCGAAATTCGGACCAAACCCGGTCGATGGCAGGGCCACGCCGAACGGTCGCGTCGCGCCGCCATCATCGGATGCAGAGGTTGGCGCGACGCCTGGCGTCACATCACCGTCGCACGTGAAAACCACGCGATTGGCCAATGCGCGGGTATAGACCTGAAGCTCGGGCGGCACCTGGGCATCGATACCGATGTCGGCCAGCATCATCTCGACGGTTGGATCGAGGCCTTCGGGTTCGTTGACCACGAAGGAGCACGCCTCTGGCATGGCATCGGTGGCAATCGGATCAGTTTCGACAAGGCCGAAGGCAACAAAATATTCGGGATCGTAAATATCGACGAAGACAGGCTGAGCGCCCATCAAGATCGGACGCGCAAAGGGCAGCATGTAGTTGAGGACCAGCAGCCCATCGTCATGATCAAGCCAATAGTCGCGCGGGCGACCAAACTCTACTACCTCGTCTTCGGGACCGGCAAAGGTGAAATAGCCGAAGGCTTCAAGCGAGGTGACATTGATCTCGGCAAGCTCGGCAAGCTCGGCGCGGGAATAGGTCCCGTCGCCATCCGCATCGAGCCCCTCGATCGCGTAGGCCGAGAAGAACTCGTCGAACGTCCATTGATGGCGCACGCCCACCATTGCGTTCTGGTCGTTGAACACGATGGTCGCCCGCGCATCGACGAAGACATGCGGGTGCGCGAGAGCGAGCCCCGCCGCCGACAGCAGGAGCACAAGGCTCGCCATCGCTACGGCAAGATGGTGCGACACGACGGAGCCAAAGCGAACAGGGACCAAATCAGTCATGGTCCCCGTTCTAGCCGGTTTCGCGGCGAAAGGAAGGCGCCGAAGCAGTTTCCCAGTCCGGGCCTTGATTTGGCTAGCGCGTCAGCCTGAGACTGTTGATCTCGCCAGCAATAGCGCGGAAAGCTTGGACGAGATCACGACCACTCGACACCTCGAAGAAATGGTCGGCTTCCGATGAGGCACAACCGCGGAACACGGCTTCGCTATCGGGTTCGATAAAGCCGCCCCACGGGTCGAACATAACGGTGAAGACGATGATGTCTTCATTCTTTACGTTGCGGCAGACCTCAGCCAAACGATCGTCAATTATGCGGCGCATGGCATCGGGATTCCTGGTGCGTAACCGATTGTCCTGCAGGAAGCCATATGCCGAATAATGCGATCTCTTGAAGCTGTCGGTTTCGACCACTTCGTTCATTCCGTCGGTCATCAGAACGATGACTTTGCGGTTTCGGTCGGGATCATACTCACGTCCTTGATCGAACGGCAGGCCCGGAGACAGGGTACGCCAGCCCCAGACCATCCCAACAGCCGAATTGGTTCCGGAGCCGCCCAAGGACTCGAGCCCACGGACCTTGTTCTCGACCGCCGCCTGATTGGTGGTTAACGGCAGGAGAGGTTCCGGGCAGGCATAATTCGGCCCAAAGCGCATGAAACCAGAATCGACGATGTTCACGACGCCTTCATCGTCGTATCGCCAGTAATTGTTGAGATAGTGCTTGTCACGCGCGGCACGTTGACGAGCCGTTCTGTCACGGGGTGCGTCCGCTTCTTCCGGTTCGTAGTCCACGACATAACTGTTGCGAAAATCCGCCGAACCGGTCGTATCGTCCAACTCGTCCGGATAGAAATACGGCACCCAACGCGTGTTTCGATTGCGCTGGGTTGCCGGCCTATCGGTCACGTCAAGTGGGTAGGGCCGGGCTTCGACGCATCCCCCCCAAGGTTCGTCCAGCATGTCGAACAGGTCGAAATGGTTGGCGCGCAAGACCCTGAGTTCGCAGTTCGCCTGCCAATCGGGCTGACCTGGATCGCCCGGTTCGATGTCAATGAATCTTTGCTCTCCTCTGCCCCAGGTTTCCTCTGCTCGGGCAGCCCAGGCTTCTGACGGAACGATCAGACCGCCAACCGCTTCGATCGTATCGGCATACAAGGTCGGCGCAATTGCCTCAGGTCCGTCCACAGCACCAAGATCGGGGCTCGGCCCACGCGGCGGGGGCGGCGGCGGCGGAGGCGGTGGCGGCGGCGGCGGCGGCCCAGGCGGTGGCGGGGGCGGCGGCGGCCCAGGCGGGGGCGGCGGCCCAGGCGGTGGCGGCGGCGGACGGTTGCAGGTTGTCGTATTCCAATACCGGTGATTAAACGCATCACCGTGAAACCGAGCACGACCGGCCTGATCCATCCAACCCATCTGGGTGCGGCCATTGCCGATGTTGACGCTTGCAATATACGGCACGACCGAGATTGCGACGGAGCCCGGGTCGGCTTCGGCTTCAAAAACGAGTTCGACGAGATCTTCTGCCGCATCGCGCAGGAACGGCATGTTACCGGCCTTTTCCATCGAACCGGTCACGTCAAGCACGAGCGCGACCTCAACCGACTCATTGCCGAACGCTGACTGGCTGACCGCGCTGAAGTCGACCGTATCGATGCCGAGCACCGACAGAAAGGCGGTATCGACCGATCCGGCCGCCTGGATCGTAACCCGCGAACGGTCGTCGGTGACTTGGTACGTGAACGGTGTGCCCTGAAGCGAGGGCGGAAGATTGGCATCCAAAACGCCGCGAATCGTCTCTTCAAGCTCACGATCGCTTTCGGTCAGCTTCCGACCGGCGGCAAGGGCGGCCGCATCGAGCGCGACCTGAAAGCTCTCGCGCTGATCGGTCGCGCGACCATAGTCGATCGCCGCACCAACCATACCAACAAGCGGAATCAAGCAGGCTGTAAAGATGATCGCGACATTGCCATCGGCGGAACGGCCGAACCGGCTCGCACTCGACAGCAGTGCGCGCGACAATCGGGACAAAGGCCGAGCCTCTACAGTCTTATCCATAACAAACGCCTCACCCTGCGCCTCAATCCCAAAACCGGGCGCTATTTCGTATTGGCGCCCAGTAGGACACTAGAAACGTCAGAGAAGGCTTAAATTGACCGTATTGACATCATGACAGGTCAGTGAATCGGCAAGAAGTAACCCACTTGCTAAACAAACTCTTAGGACCCAAAACGCCCAAAAAAGAGAGCATCCACAGGACGAATTCTCTTTATGCGAAACCTTACCCCCTTGCTTCAGTGGCTTTTATACTTCTCAACGAAGTCCGCCGCAGACAGAACGCGGAAGTCGTCAAGTGCCGCATGAAGACGGTCATGCGGCCAGTCCCACCATTTCAGCGCCAGAAGTCCTGCCACCACATCCTCCGGGAACCGCCGTTTAACGCGACGTGCCGGCACGCCCGCGACTATGTCGTAGTCGCCGACATCGCGCGTCACCACGGCGCCCGCCGCGACGACCGCGCCGATGCCAATTGTCCGACCAGGCAAAATGATCGCGCCGTGGCCGATCCAGACATCGTGGCCGATCGTCACGGGATGCGACCTCCGCCAAGCGAAGAAGTCCGTTTCGTCCTCGGCATCGTCGAAATATGCCGAGGCGCGATAGGTGAAATGTGATTGACTGACCCGCCACATCGGATGGTTGCCGGGATTGATCCGGACATGACTGGCGATCGAGCAGAACTTGCCGATATCGCTGTAGATCACCTCGCCATCATTGACGATGTAGGAGTAATCTCCGAGACGCGACCAGGCGAACGATGTGCGCGCGCCGATCTCTGTGTAACGACCGAGATCTGCATCGATCACCTCAGCGCTCGGAGCGATCAGAGGATCGACGCTCAGTTTCTTGCTCATACCGGTCCTGCGATGCCAACCCCCGCGATGGAGCTTGCTTTAACGCTCCGCCAGCGCATTTGTCGATTAGAAACCTTCAAAAAAGTAAGCCGGCACAATTATGTGCTGAACGGTTTGTTCGTGCCTCAAAACAAGACGTGTGTCATCGAGTTATGCCCAAGCACCGTAAACCGATCCACAGACACCAAAACGCAGGCATCGACTGCACCATGAGACAAGACGCACGCCCGGTATTGACTGTGTTCTATGATGGCGGTTGCCCGCTCTGCCGCACGGAGATCGACTTCTATCGCCGCCGGCGCGGCGCGGACCGGATCGACTGGGTTGATGTCGCAGAACAATCGGACACTCACGAGGTTGTACCCGGCCTGAGCCGATGCTCTGCGCTTCAACGGTTTCACGTGCAGCAAAGCAACGGACAGCTTGCGTCTGGTGCACGCGCCTTCATTGCATTGTGGCGCGCGCTGCCAGCTTTTCGCCCGCTTGGGCTGCTTGTCTCTGTCCCGCCCCTGCCATGGGTGGCAGAGTTGACCTACCGTGCATTTCTGAGACTGCGCCCGCGGCTACAGGCGATAGTCCCGACGCCGCGGATGCAAGACTAAGCTGATGTGCCCTTAGGTACGGACAGGAAGCGCCGTCTCGACAAGGCTCGCCCAGTAGCTGATGCCATAGGCCATGACGTCGTCGTTGAAGTCATATTGCGGCGTATGCACCATGTGCCCACCCTTCTCGCCTGGCATGCCATTGCCGAGGAAGATGTAGGCGCCGGGCTTCTCGTTCAGCATGTAGGCGAAATCTTCGCCGCCCATCTTCGGGGCGGCATTCTCGTCAACATGGTCGTCACCGACGATGCGCTTTGCCGCCTGGGCTGCCAGAACGGTCTCTTCGAACGTGTTCACCGTCGCTGGGTAGTTGCGGATGTAAGCGACTTGAGCGGACGCATCGAATCCGAGCGCAATGCTCTCGACCAGTCGCTTCATCTCCGTTTCGGCGAGATCACGCACATCCGGCAAGAAGGTCCGCACGGTTCCTTTCAACTCGACATATTCGGGAATAACATTGAAGGCATCGCCACCTTTGAAGATCGTCGTCGAAACGACGATCTGCTCGATCGGATCGGTCCGGCGCGAGGCAATCGACTGAAGCGCCGTCACGATATGTGCGCCGATCAGAATCGGATCGCGTGAATACTGCGGCATGGCGGCGTGGCTGCCCTTGCCTTCGACGCGGATCTGGAATTCGTCGGTTGCCGCCATGATAGGTCCGGACCGCATGGCAATCTGGCCGAGCGGCATTCCCGGCATGTTGTGCATGCCATAGACGCCTTCTACCGGGAAACGGTCAAACAGGCCCTCCTGGACCATGACCCGGCCTCCGCCATGGCCTTCTTCGGCCGGCTGAAAGACCAGATAGACGGTGCCGTCGAACGCGTCACGATTGTCAGCCAGCCAACGCGCGGCCCCCAGAAGCATGGTGGTGTGTCCATCATGGCCGCACGCATGCATCTTGTTGCCGACGGTCGATTTGTGGGCGAAGTCGTTGACCTCGGCGATCGGCAGCGCATCCATGTCAGCCCTGAGCCCGATTGCTCGGTTTGAACCGCCGCCACCGCCAGTGCCGCGCACCACCCCAACAACACCGGTCTTGGCAATCCCGGTATGGACCTCATCAACGCCATAGGCCTGGAGCTTGTCGGCGACAATGCCCGCCGTGCGCGTCTCTTCGAAGCCGAGTTCGGGATGGGCGTGGAAATCCCGGCGTATGGCGATCAGGTCGTCGAGATAGGGGGTAACGCTGTCCTTGACAGGCATAGGAACCTCACATGTTTGGCGGGTCGCTGAGGATGGCGGTCCGATTGAAGCAAGACCCTAACATAGGGTCATTGGCACGCATGTCACAGCTTGCCTTCCTGCACCGCATGGCACGTTGCGCGACTGTCCGGCCCCGTTATGCTGGACCCCGGCTCTTCCAGTGCGCAGCGGGCATAGACGAAGGGGCAGCGTGGATGGAACGTGCAGCCCGATGGCGGCGTTATGGGATTGGGCACCTCACCCTGAACGGGCGTGCGCTCACGGCCCGTCATATCGAGATCGGGAACCGCATCGAGCAACATGCGCGTATAAGGGTGGCGCGGGTTTGCAAACAGCGCCTTTGACGGCGCTTCCTCGACCAGTTTGCCGAGATACATCACCCCGATCCGTGTCGCCATGTGGCGCACGACCGCGAGATTGTGGCTGATGAACAGATATGTCAGGCCGAGTTGGTCCTGGAGATCGCGCATCAGATTGAGGATCTGCGCCTGGACCGAGACATCGAGCGCACTCGTCGGTTCGTCACAAACAATAAATTCGGGATTGTTCGACAGAGCCCGGGCGATGGCGATGCGCTGGCGCTGGCCACCTGAGAACTCGTGGGGGAACTTGCGGCCATCGGCGGGGTCGAGCTTGACGAGCCGCAGGAGGTCCGCAACACGTGCGTCAATGTCGCGCGGATCGGTCATCAGGCCGAAAGCGCGGACCGGCTCGGCGATAATGTGGTCGACCCGCCAGCGCGGATTGAGGCTGGCATAAGGGTCCTGGAAGATCATCTGGAAGCGCTTTCTAAGCGCCTTCATCTCAGGTGCGGAGGCATGGGCGGTCATATCGGTACCATCGAACAGCACCTGGCCCGACGATGGCGGGATAAGGCCAGCGACCATGCGCGCGACTGTCGACTTGCCGCAGCCGGACTCCCCAACAAGCGCGAAGGTTTCGCCACGCGGTATGGCAAAACTGACATCATGAACAGCACGCAGGAACTGTTTCTTGTGTCCTTCCAAGACCCGGTTGAGCCAAGGCTTGGAGACGTCGAAATAGCGCGTCAGCCCCGAGACCTGCACCAATGCGGACGCTGCCGCCGGCACCTCATGCGTTATGTCGGTGGCAGCGCTCATGCCACTGTCTCCATTGGCGCGGCTTGGTCATCATAGAGCCAACAGGCGGCCCGCGTCGTACCGGCATCCATCAAGTTGGGCCGCTCCCGCCGGCAGCGGTCGCAGGCCTTCGGGCAGCGCGGGTTGAACGCACAACCGTTTGGGATCGCCGTCAATCGCGGCATCGCACCATCGATCTGCGTCAGCCGGTCCTCGGCATGATCAAGCGCTGGTATCGATGCCATCAAGCCCGATGTATAGGGGTGGCGGGCACTCTTGATCACCGGACCGACCGGGCCGATCTCAGCGATCCG